>CAIKAA010000588.1 GCA_903825275.1 uncultured Fibrobacterota bacterium
AGCATGCTGCCCGTTGTTTACTGGGAGAAGCACGCCTCACCTTATCCGCAAGATCCTGTGACAGACTATCTAATCGATGCATGGTTTTTGCGTCACCATTACTTATGCAAATATCAACGAAATTTTTATCGGCGACAATGCCGATTCCACTCAATGCAAAATCCTTCGCGATAACCATGGGGTGATCCGAGGTTCATTCTGTTCAAAACTCCATGAGACGGTATGCCGATAAAACCATGAAAACCACCTTACCTATGGAGATTCAAAATGGACGAACGTTCTCGATTTACGTTGAATCCATCCATGGATTTGAAATATATCGCCACAAAAATGTCTAAGCATATCCTCTTCACAGGTCTATTGCTGATATGTTTTTCCTGTGGCTTTGAAGGTGCATTTAAACCAACCTGCGATACCAGTGGTCAGGCCAGTTGGCCAGGAAACCTTTTTCTTGGCTATTCGCCTGATGCCAAAAATAAGCCGAAAGTTGTCGTGAAATTAATGCATGGGATCCAGGATTCTATCGTACTTCAATGGACGCAGCTGAATGATTCCAATTATCTATCTTACACAGATTTCCCCAAATTCGTGGGCAAGAACTTTCTTGAAATAATCATTTCTGACACTCTTATCATACGTGACTCTATTCAAATCCTATACGGAAATGAAAACAAATTATTCATTGGCGAAACCGCGGATTCGACACAATGCGAAATTATTCGTGATGATCATCTGGTGATCCGAGGCTCTTTTTGTTCAAAAAGCCCCGAAACCGTGTGCCGATAAAAACCAGCAGGAAGGGTTGGCAAATTGAAGCTGGCCGTGCCTAAATGTCTGCGCAATGGGATGTAGACAATTTGAACCATGCTCGCGCGGCACTTCCCCCATCTTGTTCGTTCCACCCTTGGCACCAAAGGTGCCACGGGTGCTTGGTTCTGCTTGCGCTGTCCTCAGGCCTGTTGGCGGGGCTAGCGGGACAGAGACACTCCTTCGAGGCGCTTTCCGAAAGGCCTTGGCCGAGCCGGACGGAACATTCCTCCCGTGTGTACTGTGGCAGCCCCAACCCAATAAAGTGTGCCCCGCAGGTCATCCCGGTGTGATCGAAATCACCGCCTCGGGAAAAAAACTTGCGCAGCGGGCGAACGGTTTCTTTTTTAGGAAACGACTCTGACCAGTCGCCCCATGGCAATATTTGCCACGTCCGAGAAGAACTCCCACTCCGAAGGAATCCAGTCGAATGAAGCTGAAGCTCTTGATCCCCGCCAGTCTCTTCTTGTTGGGAGGATGCGCCGCCCCTTGGGTCTCCTACGAAAACGCCGTTCGATGCCACCTGGATGACAAAGGACCGGATTGCAATAAACTCTACAAGAAGGCCATCTCCGAGAACACCAAGATGCCCGGAATTCACTCTTCCTACGGAACTCACCTGCTGTTGCAAGGGAACACCGAGGAAGCGAACCACGAATTCAAATTGGAGCAGGAAAACTACCCGCAGGAATCCTCCAAGGCGATCAACGCCCTCTTGAATCCGACCCAGGCCGCCGCCAACAATGCCCCGGCCCCCTCCACCTCCACTCCTGTAGCCACCGAGCCCGAGGCTTCCAGCCCAGCTCCTGCGGCCGTCCCGGTCAATGGAACCCCAGCCACCACGACCAAGACCACAAAATCGACTTCCTCCAAGAAGGATTTGAACCGTGCGAAATAATCTCCGCCTCCTGCTGCTTGCTTCCGTGGCCCTTGCCTTGGTCGGTTGCGCCCCCAAGGTGTACACCACCGCGGATTTCGAGCGAATGAAACCAAAGACAGTTCTTGTCCTCCCACCCGAGAACACGACCTCCAATACCGAAGTGCTCCAAAAGTCGTATCCGTTCATCTTCTCGGAACTCGCCCAACGAGGCTACTACGCCATCAGTCCGGAACTTGCGCTCCAACTTTTCCGGGCCAACAAACTCAACGACCCCGGGCAAATCAACAGCCTTCCGACCAACAAGTTCAACGAAGTATTCGGGGTGGATGCCGTCTTGAAGACCAAGGTGACCGAGTGGAGCTCCAAATACATTGTCATCTCTGCCAGCGTGAACGTCGGCTACGACATGGTTTTGGTCGACGCCAAAACCGGCACCGAGCTTTGGAAGCACCAACAAGTGCTTTCCAAATCTCCCAGTGGCAACAGTGGCGGTGGGATCCTTGGCGCCTTGGTCAACGCCGCCCTGACGGCCGCCACAACTCCCTACGAGCCCATCGCCAGTGAAAACGCAAAACTGATGCTCACCACCATTCCACAGGGGCAATACCATGTCCAACCGTAAGCTTGTCCTCTCTGCGGTCGCCTTGCTTTTGGGAGGATGCTCCAGCGAGCTCCGCCAAAAGTCTGTTCAGGCCACACCGCCGCCCGAAGTGTCCATTGCCGAATCGGCCAAGCCGGGCCTCAAGCACCGCATCGCCGTCTCCAAATTCGAAGACAAGACCGGCAGCCAGAACAATCTCTTTGGTTCGGTCAACAACGTGGGAGGTCAAGCCGCCGACGCGCTCGCTTCCCATCTGATCAAAACCGGAGAATTCGTGGTTCTGGAACGCCAGAACATGAAAGAATTGGAAAGCGAGAACGCCCTCCAAGGACATGAATCCCAATTCGCGGGGGTTTCGGCCTTGATCTTTGGCGCGGTGACAGAACTTGGCAACAAGACGGAATGGGTGGATGCAGGGCTCTCGAAGTCCAAGGTCCAGACCGCCCATGCCAAGGTCACGATTCGCTTGGTCAATCCGAAAACGGGGCAAGCGTTCTATTCGGAATTCGGCGAAGCCGATGCCAAGAATGAATCCAGCCAAACCTTGGGGTTCGGCGGCAAGAGCGATTACGACGCGACCCTGACGGACAAAGCCGTGAATGCGGCGATCGCCAAACTGGTCGGCAACATCATGAACAGCCTTCACGCTCTGCCTTGGAAGGCGTCTATCCTGGACGTTCAGGATGGAACCGTCATGATCGGCGCCGGCAAGAACAGCGGCGTAAAAGTCGGTGACGTGCTCCAGATTTACAAGCCAGGCAAACAGGTGAAGAACAAGGCCACCGGTGCCATGATCGAATTGCCAGGGAAATTTATCGGCAAGGTGAAGGTCGCCAGTCTTTTCGGAACCGACATTCTTTCGGAAGGCGCGGCTTGTACCTTGCTCAATTCCACGGAAAATGTGACCACGGACCTCGAAGTTCGTATGGAGGCCACCCCATGAAGAAGCTTCTCGCACTCGCCGCTTTTCTCGGACTGGTCGGCTGCGCTGCCCCCAGGACGTCCATTGAAACCACCAATGTCTCGGGTTCCTTGCTCTTCAAGGTCAAGCCCAGCAACGCCGATGTCTCTGTCGATGGAACCGTGATCGGCAAAGCCCGCGATTTCGACGGCTCCAGCAGCGTGGCCAAGGTGCCTCCCGGCAAGCACATCATTTTGGTAAGCGCCCCTGGGTACCTGCCCTGGGAGTCGCGCGTGTACCTCAGCGACACCCAGGAAAAAGTGGAAGTCGACCTTCAGAAAGCGGGGAACTGACATGTCTACGACCAAATGGATTCTCGCTGCCCTGTTTGCGATTGCTGGTTCAGCCTTTGCCTCGGAAGGCGACCTTTTGATCGATGTTGGACCGCAAGCGGTAGGACGAACCTTTACGGGGTTTCAAACGCCCATGTTGGGTGGATCTGTCGCCGTGTTGAAGGGATTCAACGATCGGACCGACATCGGCATCGTCGCGGCATTTGATTTCGCCAAGAAGGACACCCGTCTCTCGAACCAAACCTGGACCACCTTGGGAATCGAAAGCTGGTACACGGCGTTCAATGGCGACATCCGGCCCCAGATCGGTGGTACGGTTGGATTCACGGTCGACGGGGATGGAGATGCCCTGTTCCACCTAGCCGGCCACTTCCGCGGTCTGATGGAGCTGTCCACCAACTTCCGGCTGTATGCCGGAGGAGCCGTGGGTTCTGACATGGGCGACAACGGCTGTATGTTCGCCAAAGGCGAATTCGGCGCCCAATTCCTGATTCGTTGAGCTGACGAATGGCCTAGAGGCGATCCGAGAGGATCGGTTCTAGGCCCCGAAGGTGCCCCGCAGCCAATTTCAAACCATGGCGGTCGACAAGGGGAACCTCAGGCGATGCCTGTCTAAGGGACAGGCTTTCGGGGTATCCGAGCCGGAGGGGAAGGAATCGCAGCTCGTGTGTTTGGGGATCCTGCGACCGCTACGTGTTCATAAAGCAGGCGGGGCATCCGCAGG
>CAIKAA010000589.1 GCA_903825275.1 uncultured Fibrobacterota bacterium
GCCTTGCTCGCGAAACTGCCCACCAACTGGGAACACCCATCTCGGCCTTGGTCGGTTGGATCGAGTACATGCGGTTGAAATCCGCAGAAACCCCCCAAATGGGCCGATTGGCTTCGGAAATGGATCGCGACCTGGGGCGTCTTCGACAGGTGGTGGCTCGGTTTTCTCAAATTGGAAGCCTTCCCGAATTGCATTTGCAGGATCCGAACACGGTCATCCGCACGGTGGTGGACTACTTCACCCCCCGCCTTCCCAAAGAAGACTGCAAAGTGGTCATCGAACTCGATCTGGCTTTGGTAGCCGACATTCCCTTGAACAGGGAATTGTTCACTTGGGTGTTGGAAAACTTGATCAAAAACGCGCTGGATGCCATGGATCGTCCCGATGGTCGGATTCGAATCACCAGTCGGCCGACAGGACGTTTGGAGCAGGACGTCCGCATCGATCTCGAGGACAATGGTCGCGGCATTCCCGCCCCCCATTTACGGGACGTTTTCCTGCCGGGCTGGACCTCCAAAACTCGTGGCTGGGGGTTGGGGCTCGCCCTCGCCCGCAGAATTGTGGAACAGTACCACGGCGGCAAGATCTGGGTTGATTATTCCAGGTTGGGGGAAGGGACTGGATTTTCTATCGTGCTGCGTGATCCTTCCTCGCTGGATCGCAACAGGTCCGGAGCCGCATGAGCAACATTGAAGAACCAAGCAGACGCATCCTCTGGGTCGATGACGAAATCGAGTTTCTTCGCGCGCATATTTTTTTCTTGGAAGACCACGGTTGGATCGTCGACAAGGCCACCAACGGGCACGATGCCCTGTCGATGGCCTTGCGCGAAAATTACGACGTGGTCCTCCTCGATGAGCAGATGGCCGGAATCGATGGTCTGACGACTCTCCAGCGCCTCAAAAAATCCAACCCGCTTCTCTTTGTGGTCATGGTGACCAAATCCGAAGAGGAACATGTGATGGAAGAGGCCATCGGACGAAACATCGATGGCTACCTCACCAAGCCTGTCAACCCGGCCCAGATCGTCAGTTTGTGCCGCAGTTTGTTCAACACGCGCAGTTTGCAAACGCACCACCAGACCAGTCGCTATGTGCGCCAGTACGCCGAGAACAAAGCGCGCATCATGGGGCCGGTGCAGCCTGCCGATTGGGAGCAGATCCACCTTCGGCTTTCCCAATGGGACTTGGATCTTGCAGCCAACGGCAGCGAAGGGCTTCGCGAAACCCACAATGGGCAGAAGGAAGACACCGAAAACACCTTCCTGCACTATGTGGAGACTCGCTGGTACGGATGGATGGGGCGCGAGCGCCAAAAACCAAATTTCGTTTCCGAGTTGATGAACCGCAAGTTTGTGCCTCGACTCAAAACCGGAAAAGCTCCGATTCTCCTGGTCCTGTCAGGATTGCGGACCGACCAATGGCTCGCCATGCAATCCCTGTTGGAAGGCATGTTCGAGGTCAAGGTCGAGCACCAGTGGTCGTTGCTACCCGGAATCCCGGAGGTGTCTCGCCTTTGCATGTTCGGGGGCGCTTTGCAAAAAATCCTAGCCGCCGAAAAACCGGAATGGTGCTGGCCCTCCCCAGACAAGCTGAGGGACCCATCCTTGCTATCCGGCCTTTTGCAGCGCTCCCTGAATTTGGGGGAGAATGACATCGATGTCCGTGTCGCCGTCACTTGTGAACAAGGTCGGGACTTGTCCCGGCGGGCGGACGGACTCGGATCTGCGAAAATGACCACTGTCCTGTTTGAATTTGCCCAAATGTCCTGGGAAATGCGCTCTTCCCAGAGGGGCGATGTCGACCCCTTGCCTTTGACCGGGGAGGACCATCGCAACGCGGCCAGGATGCTTTTGGCCCATGCCGGGATCTTCCATCTGCTGCGCCGCTTGCAACGAGAAGAGCGCGAGGTGATCATCACCGCAGAGACGGGAAGCACGGTGGTCGACGAAGCGATCGAAGTCTTCTGTTCCGACGACCAACCTCACGGCTTTCGGGTCCAGTTTGGCAAGGAAATTTCCTGTGACGAACGACACGCCTTCTTTCTGGAAAACCCGACATCCGCAGCTTTGAATCCTGGACGGGGCCCCATGGCCCTGGCCAAAGGGCGCCGATTTTTCACCCAACCGAACAAGTACCAATACTACGGCACTTCGCATGTGGGCAAGCTCGTGACAGGTGGGCTCTCCATGTCTGAAATTCTCGTCCCCCTGTGCATCCTTACCCCTCGGTGACAAAACTTGTCTTAGAACTTATTTCCCCCGAGGCGACAGCTGCATTGGCCCGAACCCTTGCCGAGGCCTTGCTCCCTGGCGATGTCGTCTTTCTGGAAGGCGACTTGGGTGCAGGAAAAACCACGATGGTCCGCTCGATGCTTGGCCATTTGGGCTGGACAGGATCTGTCCGATCTCCTAGCTACGCCCTGATCCATAGCTACCCAACCTTGCAACCAGTGGTGCACCATTTGGATCTCTACCGGATCGGATCGGCCGAAGAGGCCATGGGCCTGGACTTGGATCACCATCTTCGAGATGGAGAAATCCTCCTGATCGAATGGGCCGACCGGCTTGAAGGTGCGGTCACACCTCGATTCACGGTTCATTTGGAAATCACCGGCTCCGAAACGCGCCGTGCACGGATCACCGCCTCAGAGATGCCTATATTGACGCAGGAAACCTTTCGCAAGGAGCAAAGCCCAACGTGAGCGAAATACCCGTTCCACCCAACCCAGACGAAGACCTTTTACCACCGGTTGAAGAAGTAAAGAAAGAACCTTTCGTCTCGACCTGGGACATCGTGGTCTTTCTCGTCCTCCTCGTTGCCGGAGCTGCATTTTGGATGTGGTACAAAGGCCAGGGAGTGAATTCCCGCGAACACTTCGCCCATGCCGACAGCTTGTATGCCGAAAAGCACTATCCCGCCGCCTTGTTCGCCTATCGCCAACTTCGAGAAAACGAACAGATCGTGGCCAAAGGCGACGATTCCCTGCTCTACCACCGGATCGACAGCCTGACCGAAATTGAAGACCATGCCGTTCGGCTGATGCAAGGCGCGGAATTGGCCATCACCTCTGGAGACACAGCCCTCATGCGTCGAGCTCTAGACATCTTGGTTGCCGACCAGACGGGATTCGTTGCCGACAGCTCGAAAAAGCACCTGCTGAAAGCACTTGGTCTAGCGAAGTAGACGATCCCCCCACAGGATCGTTTACCTTTGCGTTGATGGACGCGTTCATCATTTCGCTCGTCATGGTCTTCCTCGCCGAAATGGGTGACAAGACCCAATTGGTGGCACTTACCTTGGCGAGCCGCTACAAGCCTGGAATCGTCATTCTGGGCATCACCGTGGCCACGGCGGCATCGCATGTGCTTTCCGTGGCCTTGGGTGGAATTTTGGGGAACCTCTTGTCCGTTCCTTGGGTGTCCTATCTGGCAGGGATTTCCTTCTTTGTTTTCGGATTGTGGACCCTTCGTGGAGACACCGACGGCGAAGAAGACATCCGTAAATCCGCCACACCGTTTTTTGTGGTGTTCTGGACCTTCCTGATTGCCGAAATGGGCGACAAGACCATGTTGACCACCGCGACGGTGACGGCTCAATACCTTCATTTTTATGGTGCGGTGTGGCTTGGGTCAACGATCGGAATGGTGCTGGCGGATGGAATCGCCATCGCGATTGGATACTACCTGGGCACCAAACTCCCCGAAAAACCCATACGGCTCGCCTGTGCCAGCATTTTCCTCCTGTTCGGCGTTTGGAGTACTTGGGCCGGCGTACGGCTTTTGCCGACCTGGTCTTGGTCGATTGGCGCAGTCCTCCTCGGCATGAGCTTGGTTCTGTTGTTCGGATTGAACAAGAAGCCAGACCCGTCCACCTAGAAATTCGTCTTTCGACCTTGCTGCCGACGCTGGGTGGGTGAGACGTTTTTTTATTGATTGGTCGGCACACTTGTCCGAACTGGAGACCCAACGTGAGCAGTTATACGATCTTCCTTTCGCTACACAACCTGATTCGCTGGGCCACCCTGGTTTTAGGCGCCTTTGCCGTCTTTCGGGCGGGAACAGGTCTTCTGGCCAAGGGCGTATGGCTTCCCAGCGATGACAAAGCCCGAAAACTCTTTCCCATCGCCCTGGACATCCAGTTCACGGTGGGAATCATCCTTTCCTTGCTTTCTCCCCTCGTCAAAGCTGCCTGGTCTAACCTGTCGGTTGCCATGACGGACCATGCCATGCGGTTCTACGCGGTGGAGCACGGATTCATCGGGATCGTGGCCTTGGTGCTCGTGCATGTCGGGAGTGTCAGAATCCGCCGCACCAAGGATGTCCGGATCAAGTTCAAAACCATGTTCACGTTTTACGGACTGGCCTTTTTGATGATCGCGATCCGAATTCCTTGGGACCGCCCGTTGTTTCGGATTCCCTAAAGCAATCGGAACCTCTTCGGTCCTAGCCCCCCTTTGCCAAAGGCGCTGTTTTCCTTGAGGGAGAATCCGTTCAGGTCCTTCACCTCCAGATTTTGGCCCACAAAAAAGGGGAGAACGAACGTTCTCCCCTTTTCCCATTCGGTTTTGGTATTCAGGTCACTTGGTGTCTCGGCGGTACCCGAGTTTCCAGACTAGATTTCGGAAAGCCTTGTTGCCTTCGTCATCATCGAACTTGACGACGGCCCGGAACAAGTAGATTCCCGAGGCGACGAATTTGTGGTCCTTGCCGGTTCCGTTCCACATCACCCGCACGATCCGTTCCATGTCCGGCTGGTACTTCCACATTTCCTTCAACACATTCAGATCGATCGACAGCACCGAAGTTCCCAGGTTGTCGTAAATGATCAACACACCTTCCAACGGGCGATTGATCAAGATATCGATCCCAATGGTCTGGTCGATATTGTTGACCGGCTGGGCTCCGCCAACGTTTCCTGAACCAATCGAGCCCACCGTGGTGAAGACACTGTCCTTGGACAATTTCCACACCAGCTCGGTCTGCGGCACCGACGGATCCGGTTCCTTCCAGGTATTGCCCACTTTGGCGCTGTTCACCAGAAGCGACTTGTAGGGCTTGACGATCAAACGCGGAGGACGCAATCCAAACACGATCGGAATCCAGCGGGAATTCACGCCAACTCGGTTGTTGGCTCCATCCCAGATCCTCGAGCCCTGGGCCAGATAAGCCAAACGGGTGGAATCGCCCTTGTCCACGTTCTTCTCAAAGCTCGCGGGAACCACCATGCGAAGTTCCTTGCCATCGACCAAAATCCAATTGGTCATGTTCGACACATTGATCGGTGCCGAAGACTTGCCTACCAGAGCGAAGGGGTCGAGCAAATTGCCCGGCAGTTCGCCCGGCCAGGTTTCGGACAAGCCCAAAATCAAGGTGTCCTGAGCCACATCCGGCAGGGAATAGCGGAATTTCGCCCAAATCGCCGTCGGAGGAACACTGTCTTGGAGCGCCGTCGAACGCACACTGGCGTCTTTGGCGGTGGCTACCGCGGCACAGCCACCCACGCACCCGGTCTGCCCCACGGCAAAGGGGGTGGTCAGCACGCCGGTCCAGCTCGAAACACCATCCCAAACCAAGCTGCTCTCCAGCACGGTCCGGTCTTCCAACCCCGTTCCCGCACCGTTGGTCCAACTGAACCGGAAGCTATTGATGTTGGAGACCGCGGCCTTGGGAACCTGGCGCGTCAGGTTCACCCGCACGTTCGTCCCTTGCCCCAACCCCAACGGGTCAGACAAGAAGGCCACAAACGGGGGAATCCCGTAAGCAATCGGAGCCCATGGCGTGGTCAGTCCCACCTGCTTGCCACCTGCATCGCGGACATTCCCCGCATTGCTCCCTGCCGCCAAGCGAAGCGAATCCCAGCCTTCCACCGCGCCATTGGCAGGAGTCAGATAGAAGGTATGCGTGGCACTCAACGCATTGGACGAATCGGATGCAACGATGGTGCCGCCCAGAGCCGCATTGCCCCATTCCAGCCAAGGAGCCGTTTTGGAGCCGCCAACGACCGGCTCGCTGAACTTCACCACCAAGGTGTCTTGGGTCAGACCAAAGTGGTAAGTCCCGGAAAGAGCCATGGGGGCCACCGAGTCGATCAAGGGCCATTCCACGAACGGATTGCCTTGGTCGTCCAAGAACGTCACCGTGCAATTGCTGCAAGAGGTCGCGCCGCGGTCAAACCACTTTTTGCTGTCCAACGGATGGACGCCAAAGGGTCCCACAGAAGCGCCGAGGTTCCAGGTCAACGCCGTATCCTTCCCCGCAATGGTCTTCCAATGCAGGATAGCCTGTTGGCTGCTCAAGCCACCGCGAACGTAAACCCGCATCGAGTCGGCACGGCCGTCGCCATCCGAGTCGAACAGATAGGCACGGCCCGAGGGCTTGATCACCAGCTTCACCCATCGCGACGAAGCGCCCACCGCTTTGTTTCCATCCGAGACCGCGCTGCCCAGCCGAACCCAGGCCATGTTGTTAGCGATCGAACCGGGAGACACGGCCAACACCAAGTCACCAGTGCCGGTGACCAATTTCGAATTGGCATTGGTCAAGGAGAGGGGCGTCGCCGAGCCGCTGTCAGGCCCCAACATCGCAAAGGCGCCCACGCCGCCAAACACCATGGTTTCGGAACCCTTCACCTTCAAGGTGTCCGAATCGGTCGCCTCTAGTCCAAAGATCAACGAAGCGCTCATCGCCACCGGAGCCACCGAATCGTCCACAGTCGTGCGGTAGGATGTCACGTCGCTGCCCACCACCAGCCAGCCTTGGTCGCCCTGGAAGGGTGCCGTCAACAAAGGCAAGGGGCCCACCGGTCCGCTCCACGACAGGCCGTCGGCGCTGCGCGTCAAGGCCCCGACCGCGACGTCCGTACCGCCCCACTTGAGGCCAAAGCCTGTCACCAGAGGGGCGCCAATCGCCGAACGGGTCAAGCGGTACATCACGCTGTCGACCAGTCCGTCGCCGTTCTTGTCCCAAATCGCCACCCGGATCGGTTGGGGGCCGTATTGAATGGGCACAAACGGCGAATTCACTCCCACGGTCTTGTGATTCAAATCCTGAATCCAGCCCCGCAGGCGAACCGAATCCTGGGCCACCGCGCCGGGGGCCACCAGAATCTGAAGCACTTTGGTGCCCGTGCCCGTGCCGGTCACCAAGGTGCCCAAGCGATCCAACGAGCCAATGGATTTGAGCGAAACCAATCCTTCTCCGGCCGCCGAACCAATTTGGAACGACTCAGAGACCGTCAACAACAACGTGTCGTACATAGTGCCGTACAGAAGCTTGGCGTCGAGCGCAACCGGGGGGACGGAGTCAAGAAGTGAAATTCTCTTGGTTTGGACTCCCATGGCCAATTCCATGTAACACCCTGTGCAGAAGGTGGCGTTCTTCAAAATTCCGCCCGGTAGACTCAGGCCGGTGCCAATGCCAGTGGGAGTCGCAAAGTTGAGGACCGTGTCGACACCGGCAACCGTTTTCCAGTGGGCCACAGCCGATGTGGCCGAGGTAAGACTCCCCCGAACCCCGATGCCGATCGAGTCGGGATACCCATCACCATTCACATCCAACATCCAGGCTTTCGCCACGGGGTCGGCCTTCAGATGCACCCATTTGGAAAGGATTCCCGGAGCGTTCCCCAAAACATCTCCGGAGATTCCGCCCAATCGGATCGAATCTCCAGGTTGAATCGGGTTGTTGGATGGATCAAGTGGCAATTTCAAGAGCGTGCCCACGAGCTTCGCCGTACCGGAAATTGGACGAGGAACAGTGGAATTTCCCGCAAGAACGTAGGCTGAATCGCCACTGGGCAGAAGACCGGAGAAGACTTGCATGGGCTCCGACGCGATCACGTAAAGGGTGTCCATCGCTCCAGGCACACCAGTCGTGTCGTAAATCAGCCAAGCGCTGTCGGCTACGGGAGCCATGGCGTCGTTGAGTTCCACGATGGGATTGGCAACGGCTTGGCCATTGGTGCTGGTAAACACGGTCCCCAACTGGACCTTGCATCCCGACGGAGGACAGTTGGTTCGGGAAGGCAGGAGGAAGGTTCCGGTAAGGACCGCATTTCCGGGTTGGACCGTCACCGAGGTCGCTGGAAGGAGGACAGAATCCGCTACTCCTGCTCGATCGGCCCAATGGAGGGATACCGAAACAACATTGGCAAAGGCCGGGGTTGCATTTGCCGTACTCAAGACCACACTGTCGGGATTGCCATCACCATTCGAATCAAACAATTGGCCCTTGACATCGACCGTTTTTGAAATGTTGGAGAAAGGAATAGTGTGGGTGCTCGTCGCCAAATCGATGCGGATTTGGTAGAGACCGGACATGGTCAACTTGCCCGAGTTTTGAAGCACTGTGGTATCGATTTCAAAGTGGCTTCCATTTTGGGAAATCAGAGTACCGGGAAGGTTTGTGGCCACATAAATCGAATCAATTTGCAATTCGGTGCCATTGGGGAAAACCAAAGTGTAGACCGGATTGCCCCGTCGTTTATTGACGACGCTTGAAGCCCCCTCTTCTGGGCAGCGACTCGCGTCGGCCGTGGTTTCGGTTACCCAAGAATCCACAACCTGCCGATTGCCCGTCGAGGAAATGGCCGAGGTCGTGTCGAAATTCACATCGATGGTAGGCACCAAGTTCATGGTGGTTTTGATATTGATGTCCGAGCCAACACCATGGCGTTCGGTATAAAACATATCGAACTGATACGATTTACCTTCCACCAAACCCAAATTGTCGACATTGATGCTTCCACCCACGGCCCCGTGTTGGCCACCTAAGTCGAGCCGCAATTGTTTGTCGATAAAAATCCAAACGTCATCGTCGCCGGCGAATTGAAATTGTAGGCCAGGCACATATTCAAAAGCCGCCTTGGCGTGCATGGCAAAGTGAAAGTCCGCTCCGTTTGCGGGCCGGAAATCCGTAGGAATGGAAGGGACAGTATCGAAGGGGAAGAAGGACTGGTTGTCGTAGGTGTAATACTGTCCAGCGAGGTCAAGCTTGAGGGGCATGTGAATGCAGTGGAAGGCATTGAGGGGCGTCGCCCCAGCAGATTTCACGTTGGTGACGGCACCGCCTGCTTTCCAAAGGGAATCGAACCAATACTGTGGTGCATCCATTGGTACGGCGGTATTGATGTCGCATGCAGAGGCATGGGCCGTATTCATGACCGGACGGCCATTGGCACTTAGAGCATTCAAGACCAATCCGGCTGTTGCACCGCCTCCAGAACCTCCACAGTTGTCGTCTGGGCCGAGCTCCCCGAACGGCTCGTAGAACACGGGATCGGTCCGAGCTTTTCCATATGAATAATCATAGGCGCTGAACGCGAGAACTTTTGTATCGCACACGCCCCCCGTTGTGGGGACACCCGCAAGGAAAAGTGGATGGGCATCGGTATTCAAGGAGAATACTCCGCCAATTGCCGTCTGAGCAGCTAGACTGATCCATTCGGTGGAAGAGGACAAGGGTGAAGGCGATTTGACCTTGCCGTTGCTTCCGTAAACAGTATCCCCAATGGCATTGCTAATCAAAATATTGGCGGGAATTGCGCCTTGGTAAAAATTGATCTGGAACCAATTGCAATATTTGGTCGCCGCAGCCACAAATTTGGCATCATTTCCCTGCCAAATCACTCGGACCGAACTCGCCGACCAAGTGGGCTTCTCGATATAAAGAGTAAGGGAAACAGGAGGCGCTGTGGTTTTAACCACCGGGGGGATTCCTGTGGCAGGAGGCGAAATCCAAACTTCTCCTCCATTCCCGGGAGTGACCGTAAAATCAAAGAATGTTCCATTGGCATTGCCCCCAAGGCCACCGGCATCCATGTATTGGACAGCACCAGTGGCAGGATTGCCATTTGCCAATCGTATTTTAAAAGGGGTGGCCACCCGAGGATCCGCCCACAAGGTGGTGACCATCCAGCCAGGTCGCCCCACTTCTTGATACAGGGGAAACCATAAATTTCCCACCTGAACATAGGGCGTTTTTCCCGGCCAAGGGTTTAGAAGGTGGACTGTACCCACTTTGGTAAAGAAGGGGTTGTGGTCATAACACCGCAAATTTGCCGTGGGAGCGTTGTTGCTCAGATCAGCCGGAACATTGCCTGGTTCGTAGCGAAACCAGACCGAATCTCCATGTAGGGTATCGATACATTTATTGATTTCCCGAGTGGTCGGCGAGTTCAATTCATTGGTCGAAGAATTATTTTGGTTAGATTGCATGTCGATCTGCATCGTGCCAGGGCCAGCGTTCCAACGGTGGTAGGCCATCATGTAGGTCATGTAGAGGCGAATTTTCCCCTCCCGGTAGTGGGACGAATTAAAATTCGGCAGGGAGTACCACCAGCGCGGTAGCTCACGGGGATAGGGCAGGTTGGCAGGCTCCGTGGGGTGGACGGGAATCGGGACAGAATAGGCCTGAGTTTGAGTCAGCACTTGGTCGGTCAGACCATTGAAATATCCGTTGTTGCCGGTGTTATGAGGGATGGTGACCACCGGAGTGCTGGCCACCGAATCGGTGTTGTTGGCCAAATACTCATCCATCAAGAACATCAGCGTCTTGTCGGCACGGGCTTGGGTCCCCAGTCCAAGAGCCAGGACAACGAACGCAACCAAATTGAGAACCAACGACTTGCAGGACTTCTGCATGATTTCCTCCCTCATAGATCGGAGACACTTGATCAGCCCATGGACGATTTGAAAACTACCGCTATGGGGGAACTTTCAAAAGGCGATTCTTAAACCAATTTCAGGTTGGCGTACTCTTCGAAAGAACGTCAATCCTTGAAAAGTTGAAATGGGGTTTCACACCACACACCTTGCCGCAGGAAACGCCACCGAATCTCCAATCTGTACCCTCCCAAGGACGTGGATCAGACTGCCGAGGAGGAGACCGCTCAGGGTTGCTCAAATTCAATCCTTCTTCACGCGGGACCAACAATTAAAAAGCCCCGGACTTGCGTCCGGGGCCTTTATGCGGTCGAAGAGACTTGAACTCTTATGGGGAAACCCCGCTACCACCTCAAAGTAGTGCGTCTACCAATTCCGCCACGACCGCGAAAGTCTTTTGTTCCTTATTTACCAGGTGCCTGGGGGACACCAGGAACTCCAGGCATGCCAGCAGGAAGGGTTGCGCCTTGGGGTGCTCCCATGTCGCGGAGAACCTTGGCTGCGCCTTCGTTTTGGATGGCCTGTTTGACGGCCGATCCGCCCGTTTGTTGTCCCACGTGCAAGCGGGAAACCATCACGTTGATCAAGAAGACCACCAGAATCAAACCCACTGCCCACCATTTGGTCAGCTTGGAGACGAAGGTGTTTGCCCCGGCACTCGTAAATGCCTGACTACCGCCGCCGCCGCCAATTGCCGAAGAAAGGCCGCCCGCTTTGTCGTTCTGTACCAGGACCAAGCCGATGAGGACAAGGCACCCGAAGACGTGAACGAGAATCAATAACCAGAAGAGAAAGTTCATTGGGTTTGGAAAGTTAGAGTGAATCGTTCACGGTGACAAGGGGGA
>CAIKAA010000590.1 GCA_903825275.1 uncultured Fibrobacterota bacterium
ACCTTGCTCCTTCCGATCGCCCTTTTGGCAACCGCCACCCTGGCCGCCACTCCCCCCGCCCTCCCGGTGGTCGAACGCGACACCATCCCGCGCTTGGCGATCGTCTCGGCCTTCGACGCCGAACTGACCAAGCTGCGCGACAGCGCCACCCTCACAGGGAGACAGATTTTGAACGGCCGAACGGTGTGGATCGGCAAGCTGAGAGGACATGACGTGGTCCTCCTCCTTTCGGGTTACAGCATGATCAACGCGACCATGACCACCCAAAGCCTGTTCGACCATTTTCGGATCAAGGCCGTGATCTTTTCGGGGATCGCGGGCGGCGTCAATCCCAACCTGCGCGTGGGCGACGTGACCGTGCCCGCCCAATGGGGCAGCTACCAGGAGCAGCATTTCGGACGCAAGACGGATTCCGGCTTCAACGCCGGCCGTCGCCCCGAACCCTTTGGCAATTACGGCATGATGTTTCCCCATTCCGCGTCGGTGCCCGTGCGCGGCGCCACGCCCGACAGCCTGGAGTCCAAATTTTGGTTCCCCGTCGACACCACCTACCTGGGCTACGCCAAAACATTGGCGGGTGAAGTCGCTCTCAAAAAATGCACCCCCACCGGCGACTGTTTGGAACACCAGCCAAAAATCGTCACCGGCGGCAATGGCGTGAGCGGTCCCACCTTTGTCGACAACGCCGAATACCGCGCCTGGGTCTGGAAGACCTTCACCGCCGACGCCCTGGACATGGAAACCTCGGCGGTGGCCCACGTCGCCTATGTGAACCGCGTGCCCTTCATCGCCTTCCGGTCCCTTTCGGACCTGGCCGGAGGCGGCCAGGGCAAGAACGAGGGCAAGATTTTTGGAAGGTTGGCCGCCGAAAATTCGGCCACCGTCGTCCTCGCCTACCTGAAAAAATTGCCGTAAACAAACCAAGTTACCGAAGAGGGAACCCATGCACCGCTACTTCCAGTTCGCCGAACACGGCACCACCTACAAGACGGAAATTGTCGCAGGCCTCACCACCTTTCTGACCATGGCCTACATCATCGTGGTCAACCCGGCGATCCTCCAAGCCGCCGGCATCCCACTGGGCGCTTCCATGACCGCCACCATCCTGTCGGCGTCCTTTGGAACCCTGGTCATGGGATTTTTGGCCAAGCGCCCCTTTGCCATCGCGCCCTACATGGGCGAAAATGCCTTCATCGCCTTCACCGTGGTCAAGGTGCTGGGCTACTCCTGGCAGGCCGCCCTGGGCGCCATCTTCCTGGCAGGGGTGGTCTTCACCCTCCTCACCGTCTTGCGCATCCGCGGTTGGTTGGCCGAAGCCATCCCCCTCAACCTCAAATACGCCTTCGCCGTGGGCATTGGCCTGTTCTTGGCGTTTATTGGACTCAATGAGACAGGTATTGTCTCGCTGGGAGTTCCCGGCGCCCCCGTGAACCTTGGCAACCTCCACAACCCCAGCGCGCTTTTGGCCATCGCGGGGTTTCTGTTGATCTCGGTGCTCACGGTCAAGCGGGTGCGCGGCGCGCTTGTAATTGGAATTTTGGCGGTCACCGCCGCCTCCATCGCGCTGGGCCTCACGCCGCTTCCCCACAACCTTGTCAGCCTGCCTCCGTCCCTCTCCCCGATCTTCGGTCGGCTCGACATCGCCTCGGCATTTTCTGTCAAAGCGATTCCCGTGGTGCTGATTGTGTTCATCATGGCCTTTGTCGACACCATCGGGACTCTGATTGGACTCTCGGCCCGGGCCGGATTCTTAGACGCCAAAGGGAATCTCCCCGATATCGAAAAACCGTTGCTCGCCGACGCCTTGGCAAATATTGTCTCCCCTATTTTAGGCACCACCACCACCGGCGCCTACATCGAATCGGCTAGCGGGATCGAGGAAGGCGGGCGAACCGGATTCACCTCGGTGGTCGTCGCCGTGCTATTCCTTTTGGCCCTGTTCTTCACCCCCATCCTCACCATCACCCCGGCCCACGCCTACGGACCGGTGCTCATCCTGATGGGCGTCTTCATGATCAAGCCGGTTTCGCGCCTGAACTTCGACGACATGACAGAACTTGTCCCGGCCTTCCTGACCATCGCCCTCATCAGCTTCACCTACAACATCGGGGTGGGAATCACCGCTGGCCTGATCGTGTACCCTCTTCTCAAACTGGTGACCGGACGCGTTCGGGAGGTCCCCACCGCACTTTGGTTTTTGGCAGCCGTGTCGCTGTTGTTCTACGTGGTCTATCCGTATCATTGATTCTAGGTTCGGGCGCCTCCCCGGCCGAATCGTTTTTGGGGGTCGGGCGTGCCCGACCCCTACCCGGGTTTTGGCCGGGGCCGCCGTCCTGCGGGCAAGCCACCTGAAGGTGGCTCCACCTCGCATTTGATGCCGTATTGTGGTCGGCCATTCGGCCTCGGTGCCTGTTGTCGCTGGGTCGGGCGTGCCCGACCACTACGGCGGGCAGGCACCCGCCTATCGGCGGCCCTGCGGGTGGCTGGCGCGTTGTTTGAGACGATTTTTGTCATCTTGCCGGCTGCGCCTTGGTGGTTCGATTGCACAGAGGTTCGGCGTTGTTACCTTCGTTTACGACGAAGGTTCCAATCCACCGAGAATCCACAGAGCGGGCCCATGCATCGAATCAACCTGGCAGACGACCTAAACATTTCAAGGATTGTTCATGGTCATTGGAGGTTGGCGAAATGGGGCCTATCCGACCAATCCCTGCTCGCGCTGGTCGAGGGCGCCGTGGAGCTGGGCGTGACCACGTTCGATCACGCCGATATTTACGGCGATTACCGCTGCGAACAATTGTTTGGAAGGGCATTGGCCCTAAAACCAGAACTCCGCCCTCGGATCGAGATCATCAGCAAATGCGGCA
>CAIKAA010000591.1 GCA_903825275.1 uncultured Fibrobacterota bacterium
GACTCGACGCTCAACGACAAGGTTTTGGACGCCGCAATATCCAACCTGGCCAGCCGCGTGATTGAAAATCTCCTCGGGAAACCCTGGCGCGCTTACATTCTAACCTACGCCGATGGTTTCTACATTGTCACCGGCAGCAAGAGCCAGGGCCTGAAAGCGGGTGACAAGCTTCAGGTGCTCCAGCAGGGGCGCAAGGTTCACAACCCCCAGACGGGATTGGATGTCTTTCTTCCCTCGAAGAAAATCGGCGAGCTGGTGATTGATTCTTTTTCGGGTGACGGGGCGAACGAGGTTGCGATGGCCTCTTTGGCTTCGGGCGAATTGCCCAAGGAACAAGAGCCAACTGCGTTCCAACAATTCTATCTGCAGGAGCTAAAATGAAACGCGTGAACGTCCTTCTTCTTTCCGCGGCGTTGGTCGCGGCTGGCGGTCTCACCGGTATTTCTGCCGGATGTCACTCGACGTCGGGCACCATCACCCGTGCCCCCGTGGCCTATTTCGATATCTTGGGGGTAGGAGAACAGGTGACCGCTTCCATTGATGACGGGCGCGCCGTTGCACTTGCCCAAAGTGAAAAGCCAGTGCGTCTCCAAGTAGAACCGGGGCGTCACCATATTCAGATCTATCGGGCAGGAAGTCTGGTAGTCGACCGCCTCGTCCTCGTGTCCGACACGCAAACCTTGGAAATCGCCCTACCATGAGAGTCCCTCTCCTTTTGATCGGCAGCATTGTGATTTTCTCCGGCTGTGCGACGAAACCGGTCGAATACTACTACGGAAACTACTCGCAAACGTTGTATCGGAGCAAGAAAGACGAGACGCCCGAGACGTTGGCGAAACACAAGAAAACGCTTCTCGAAATCATCCAAACATCGACGACCAAAGGCTACCGAGTGCCACCCGGAATCTATCTGGAATACGGCTACTTATTGGCCAAGGACGGCGACAAGGAAGCTGACCGTTATTTTTCGCTCGAGGCGACAACCTATCCGGAGTCGGCCAAGTTTGTGGCGTTCGTTCGCTCGCAGATCAACGCACCAAAGACATGAAAAAACCGAGCCTCCCCCTGATGGGTCTAGTGCTAGTCGTCGTAAGCCTGCTGTCGGGTTGCGCGACCCCGACGGTGACTAAGGCGGACAAATTCCCGCTCATGTATGCCGAACGTCCCCTTGCGATCTTGGTCCTGCCTCCCGTCAACAGCACGACGGCGGCGGACGCGAAGGAGTATTATTCGACCACGATTGCCGAGCCGCTTGCTTTTGCGGGGTTCTACGTTTTTCCCATGCAGTTGACGGGAGAGATCATGAAGTCTCAGGGGCTCTACGACACTGAACTCCTGGCAGATCAGCCTTTGAATCGATTCTCCGAGTATTTCGGAGCAGATGCGGTCCTCTTCACCCACATCAAAAAATGGGACAAGAGTTACATGGTGTTAGCCTCGAATTTAACGGTGACGATTGATGCGAGCCTGAAATCGACGAAGACCAACAAAATCCTGTGGGAGTATACCGGAACAGTCGTTGCCGATCTCAGTGCAAATTCAAGTTCCGGCAACCCCTTGATTGATCTGGCCGTGAAAGCGATTGCGACCGGCCTCAACACTGCCGCTGCCGATTACGTCCCCTATGCGCGCCAGGCAAACGTCCAAATGCTCCAAGGAATTCCGTTTGGGAAGTATCACGCTAGAACGGGGCAAGACGGTGCAGACAAGGTTGCCGATCTGAGTGTGGGGAAAACCTACAAATAGGAGCACGGCTAAGGCGCCAGCCGGGCGACGGATAAGTGCGGACTGCAAGACTCGGCGAAAAATTCGGGAATGAACCGCGGAACACATTCACCGATGAAACTCGTTCACTACCTGTTCGCTGCTTTGTGTTCGATCGGGGGAGCCGCGCCGCTCGGGGCTTGGGGCATCGA
>CAIKAA010000592.1 GCA_903825275.1 uncultured Fibrobacterota bacterium
CTTTGGAAGGACCAAATGAGGCTGGAAATTCGTGCGCGAACCGAAGGCGAGGAAGAGCGCTGGGCTTTGATTGCGCGGTACGAAGGAAAGCTGTGGACCGCCGTGTGGACGCGTCGAGAACGTGTAGTGCGGATTATCTCAGTCCGAAGAGCGAGAAAGGAAGAAGAGGAATTGTATGGGTAGACGGAAAGCTTCGATATCTGTTCAGGATTTCGATTCCAAGATGGATGCAGGCAGCGAAATCCTTTCGCATCTGGACCTTGGTACGGCGCGACGTCCGGGTTTGGAGATCCAACGGGTGAATGTCGATTTTCCCATTTGGGAGGTGGAAGCTTTGGACCGCGAGGCAACCCGATTGGGGATCACCCGTCAGTCCCTGATCAAGGTCTGGATCGCCGAAAGGCTGGAAAGGCCCGTCGCGGTGTGACCTTTCCCTGGTGCCGGTTTACCCCACCGGCATCTTTGAACGGGCTCCTTCGATCTCGCGCACCAAGCGCGGCACCAGGTATCCAGGAAGTCGCGAGCGCAGGATTTCGACGAGGCGGATGGCCTCCTGGTCGGGGACGGCAAACCGCGCGGACCCGCGCACCCGGTCCAAGGCGTGCAGGTAGTACGGAAGCGCTCCCGCTTGCCAAAGCGCCTGGGACAGCTGTTCTAGCACGTCGGCGTCGTCGTTGACCCCCGCCAGAAGCACCGACTGGTTGAGGACCGTGGCGCTTGCGTGGTGCAGCTTGGTGAGGGCATCGGCCACCGAAGGGGTGATTTCGGAGGGGTGGTTGGCGTGGATCACGACCGCGATGCGGAATCGGCTTTCGGACAAAATCTGTCGCAAATCGCTGGTCACCCGCGACGGAATGACCACCGGCAATCGCGTGTGGATGCGCAAGGTGGACAGCTGCGCAATCCCTTCCAGCTCCTGGATCCGGGACGCCAACACGGAATCGGGAAGGGAGAGCGGGTCTCCTCCCGAAAGGACGACTTCCCGCAAGGATAAATCTTGTCGCAAGTGATCCAATTGGGCTTGCCAGTGGATTTGGGAAGGCGAGGCGTCGTGGTAGGGAAAGTGTTGCCGGAAGCAGTAGCGACAGTGGACGGCGCAGGCTCCCGAGGTGACCAACAAGGCGCGTTGGGCGTATTTCTGCAACAGACCGGGAACTAGGCTCGCCTTCAGGTCACCTACCGGATCGGCGAGTTCGAAGGGCTCGAGGTTGGACTCGGCCGCATGGGGCCAAACTTGCAACAACAAAGGGTCGCAAGGGTCGCCTTTGGTCATCCGGTCGGCGAATCCGCGAGGGACCAGGAGTGGAAAATCCGAGTTCTTGGGCAAAGGCGGGAGTTGGTCCAACGGTAGACCCAAATGGTGCGCGAGCTCCAAGGGATCTCGAAAGGCAGTCCGGATTTCATCCTGCCAATTTTCGTGCGACTTGACTTCCATGGTGTTTGGGGGGCAAAGATAGGCTGTTGGGGAAAGAGGCGGAGTCGTTGGGAATGGGTACCTTGGCGAATCTTCGGCAAGCTTTGGAATTTGGGGGATGAATGGATCGACAAGGCGATGAATCGGGACATTGGAGGCCGTCGGCCACCCTGGAGGCCTTGCGGTTTCGGGCCAAGTGCCTTCGCGCACTGCGGGAGTTTTTCCACACCCGTGACGTTCTAGAAGTCGAAACCCCAGTCGCCTCTTCCAGCGGCACGGTCGATCTCTGGATCGATTCCTTCGAGGTCCAATCCCATCTGCGCCACCAAACCCTTTGGCTGCAGACCAGTCCCGAATTCCACATGAAGCGCTTGCTGGCCGCCGGATCGGGGCCGATTTGGCAAATGAGCCGGGTTTTTCGCGACGAAGGCCGTGGCCGCTGGCACCAAAATGAATTTTCCATGCTGGAGTGGTACCGGCCCGGTTGGACTTTGCGCGACCTTTGCCGCGAGGTGGAAGATTTGGTGCGCGAGCTGGTTCCCACTCTGCCGGCGGCCCGCTGGATGAGCTATCGCGAGGCCTTCTTGGAGCGGGCGGGGGTCGATCCGTTCGCCGACCCGATTGACAAAATCCGTCGGGCCGTGGAAGAAACCAATGCGGTGCTCCCGTCCTTGGGGTCGGTCGATCGCGATGGTTGGCTGGATTTGTTGCTGGTCAGTCGGGTGGAGCCGGGTCTGGGTGAACACGAGCCCATCTTCTTGTGGGGCTACCCTCCTTCCCGGGCGGCCTTGGCCCGGCTTGGCGACGACGCGGGGCACCCGGTCGCCTTGCGCGCCGAAATGTATTGGAAGGGCGTCGAGCTGACCAACGCTTACGACGAATTGGTTGACCCCGCCGAACAGCTCCAGCGCTTCCAAGAGGAACACCGCGCCCGATTGGCCATGGGCAAGCCCACCCCGCCCATCGATCATGGCTTGGTCCAGGCTCTGCGGCACGGGATGCCCCGTGGGGCCGGTGTGGCCTTGGGTTTCGATCGCTTGGTCGCCTTGGCGATGGGGGTCGATTCGATCTCGCAGGTCATCGCTTTCGCCGAAGACTGAGCCGACCTCTCGCAATAGGCTGAGCTGGTCGGCCCCGGATTGCTACCTTCCCCTGCCTCATGGTCGACGAAATCAGCGAAGAGTGCGGTGTCATTGGCGTATGGGGGCATTCGCATGCTTCCCGGATCGCCGCGATGGGTCTTTTTGCCATGCAGCACCGAGGCCAAGAAGCCTCGGGAATCGCTGCCACCGATGGGCAGGAAGTGCGTCACATCCGGCAGTTGGGTCTGGTTTCGCGCCTGACCGAATACTGCCAGGAACACGGCGAATTGCCGGGGCACGCGGCCATTGGGCACGTGCGCTACAGCACGGCCGGCGGCAGTGCGCTGATCAACGCCCAGCCCTTCCTGATCCGCCACAAGCGCGGGGCCTTGTCCATCGCCCACAACGGCAACTTGATCAACGCCAAGCAGTTGCGGCGCCAAATGGAAGAGATGGGCCACATCTTCCAATCCACCTCCGACACGGAAACGATCCTCCATTTGGTGGCGCGTCATCCCGGCGACGATTTGGAAGAAGCCATCCGCGCCTCGCTCGCCCAGGTCAAGGGCAGTTACTGCGTGGTGATGCTGTCCAAGGACCGCATGTTCGTGGGGCGCGACCCCATGGGGATCCGTCCGCTTTGCCTGGGCCGCCTGGAAAACACCTGGGTCGTGGCCAGTGAATCTTGCGCCTTCGATTTGGTCGGAGCCACGTACGTGCGGGAAATCGAGCCCGGCGAACTGTTGGTGATCGACGAACAGGGAACTCGTTCCCTGCGGATCGCAGAAACCCCCAAACGCGCCCACTGCATCTTCGAATTCGTTTATTTCAGCCGCCCCGACAGCCTGATTTTTGGGCACAGCTGTGACAAAATCCGTCGTCGCTTAGGCAAGCAGTTGGCCACCGAGTGTCCCGCCGACGCCGACATCGTGATCGGTGTGCCTGACAGCTCCAACACGGCGGCCCTGGGATTCTCCCACAAGTCGGGCATTCGCTTCGAGATCGGGCTGTTGCGCAACCACTACGTGGGGCGCACCTTCATCGACCCCACCCAAGCCGGTCGCGAGTACAAGGTCAAGCTCAAGTTCAACCCCATCCAGGGCGTGCTCAAGGGGCGCCGCATCGTGTTGGTGGACGACTCGATCGTGCGCGGAACCACCCTGCGCAGCCTGTGCCGCATGGTCCGCGAGGCGGGCGCCTCCGAGATCCATGTGCGGATCAGCTCGCCCCCGGTGCGCAACCCCTGTTTCTACGGAATGGATTTTCCGACCGAAACGGAATTGCTGGCCTCCAACATGAGCATCGAGGACATGCGCAAGTACCTGGGCGTCGATTCGCTGGGATACCTTTCCATCGAAGGCATGGTTTCGGCCGCCCGCGAACTGGAAGGCCAGTTCTGCACCGGCTGTTTCTCGGGGTGCTACCCCGACGAAGAGCTGAACAAGCCTTCGCGCTCCCAGACTGCATTGCCGCTGTGATCTGAGTCCTATCGGCTTCCACGGGTGCGGCGGAATCTTTTGTCGTGAACACACGCCTCAGGTGCTCGGCGTTTCAGCGCGGATCATCCCCATCCGGTCGTGCGGTCGATTGCCAAATAACAACATCTGGAATATGCGATTTTATTTAATTTTGCATATTATGTGCTAGTTCAGTGGGCGAAAGGATCGCCTTTTCCCGCCCAGCGAGGTTCACATGCTGCGACAAGTGGTTGAAGGACAGAAGCTCGAGCTCGAACAGAGTCGGCGCCAAGCCTTTGTGGAAAGGCGACTTCAAACTCCGGATCTTGGCAATCCCTTGGTCAAGGTGGTCATGGGGCCGCGTCGCGCCGGGAAATCACTCTTTTCCCAGCAGTGGGCCAAATCGGCAGGTTCGTTTGGCTATTTGAACTTTGACGATGAGCGATTGATCGGCCTGGAGGACTACGATGCCTTGACGGCCGAGTTGAATGCCGTCTATGGCTCACCTGGATTGCTGCTTTTGGATGAAATCCAAAACTTGGACAAGTGGGAACTTTGGGTCAACCGGCTCCAACGGCTCGGGATTCGATTGATTGTGACGGGCAGCAACGCGCACCTATTGAGCTCGGAATTGGCGACCCATCTGACGGGAAGACACGAGCGCCTCGTCTTGTTTCCGTTTTCCTTTGCCGAATACAAGGATGCGGTCTGTCCCGGACATAATCTGTCAGACCTCCAGGTGGCGGCCTTGCTTCCCGCCTATCTCCAAGAGGGAGGATTCCCCGAAACCAGGTTGGCCTCCATCAACCAGCGAGAGTACCTCAAGACCTTGTTCCAAGCGACGATCTACAAAGACATCGTCAAGCGCCATCGCATCACCGCCGCCGAGAGTATCGAGAGTCTCGGGCGCTACCTTCTGTCCAACACGGGATCGGAATATTCCTTCCGGTCGCTGGTGCAGGTCGTGGGTTGCAAAAGCGACATGACGGTGCGCAAGTACTTGCGATTCCTCGAAGAAGCCTTTCTGCTGTTCAGTGTCCCCCGCTTTTCCTACAAGGTTCGCGAGCAGGCATCCCTGAACAAAAAGATCTACGCCATCGACAATGGACTGATCCAGGCCATCGGATTCAACCCCAGCCCGGGAACAGGGAAGCTCGCGGAAAACGCCGTCGCGATCGTGCTGGAGAAACAGCGGCTTCAAGGAAAGCTCAACTATTTCTTTTGGAAGAATTCCCAACAAGAAGAAGTGGATTTCGTCCTCCTGGGGAACGGCAAGGTTTCCCAATGCATCCAGGTTTGTTGGAATTTGGACCAGGCCAAAACATCCCAACGAGAAATTCGAGCCCTGGTCAAGGCGAGCCGGGAGTTGTCGTGCCCAAACCTCCAGATCCTTACCGAAACCAAAGAAGCAGAGGAACAGGTCGAGTGGGGAGGTGTGGCGGCCAAGGTCGCCTACACTCCCCTTTGGAAATGGCTTTTGAAGGAAGGTGAATCCTTCTCCATCTCCCAACCAGCCTGATGGGCTAGCCGGGAACGGAAGCGGGTTTGCTCTCAACAAAACGACTGCGGCCTCCGGTTCGGAGGCCGCGACAACTTAGTTCTTGACGCACCGCAACGAGTAGCCAATGCCCTTGTCGTAGACGTTGGTGAAGGCATTGTCGTTGTTGTAGTAGACGCCAACTGTGTAAGCTTGGGTCGCATCGGTTTCGGTGGAGGTCCACCAGAAGCCGGCGCTGCCAGCCGAGTGATTGCCGCCACCGGCAACGGTCGGGATCGAGTCACCGGCGGGCATGGCGTGGAAACCAACGGCATCGGTTCCATTGCCATCTACGGTTCCCATGGGCTTCCAAGCGATCGATTGGGTCTTTAGCTTCTTGCCGGCTGCGGTGTTGGCTGGATCCACCACGGAAACCATCTTGGTCCACTCGGCATTCGAGGGAACATGCCACCCCGAGGGGCAAAGGCCCTGCACGTTGCTTGGGCTGGAGGCGCTGGAAGTCGCGCCGTTCATCACCTGGGCCCAAGTGTACAGACGACCGTACTTGGTGCAGGAATCGGCGCTGCCCTTGTAGCAGGTGCCGATCGTTCCGCTGAC
>CAIKAA010000593.1 GCA_903825275.1 uncultured Fibrobacterota bacterium
AAACGATTGGGGGAAGAACAGAGTCAACTCGTAGTCGGAGTAGGGGGTGGTTGTCGGCTGGGAACGTGTGCGCACAGCGCGCAGTGGACAGCCGACATCCGCTCCCTGCTCCGCAGCAGAAAAGTTTGGACCGAAATGGGGATGGAATAGGAAAGTGGAGGAACATGGGAAAGGATCGAAGGTCCTTCCAAGGTTTAGGAAAAGGTCGAGAATTCGGGAGGGCAGGTGATCTAGCCCCGCGCAGCGGAGAGGGGGTAGCGAGCAACTGTGTGCGAGCGAGGGGGAGGCCTTCCCCTTCCTCTATTTGGTCTTTTTGCCGAGCAATGTTTCACGTGGAACAAGTCGGTTGTGAAAGAGACCGAAGTGCCACTCGGGAGTGGCGGCTACCAGAGGAGCAAAGTCCTGGTCCAAGAGTGCGTCCCAATGTTGAATGACTTCTGGGGAGTAGCGGTGGAGGACAATCTGGTAGTGGTCGAGTTCTGGCAATAAACTACCGGTCCAGATCTCGGGGGAGATCCCTTTGCACCAAAAGCGGGGGAGGGGGGAGACCTGGGTGGATTGACTCATCCAGGTTCCAGGAGTTCCTTGAGTCGGGGGGCGTTGGTCGGCCAAGAAGGCGACGAGCCCACCTTGGCGTAGGGTTTTGTGAGCCAACCGAACACCGGCTTGGTTGTAGTGAACCGGTGTACGGTGATAGCGACGAACATGTTCCAAAAGAATTTGGCCTGGACGTTGGTGTGCTGAACGAGCGACCCCGATCGAATCTTTTCGAAGATGGTACAGGATGCCGGCGAGCCATTCCCAGTTCCCGTGGTGCATGGAAAGGAAAAGGGTGGAATGACCCACTTGGGTCCAAGTGGTGGGTTCGTCGACCAAGGGAGAGAGGTCCAATTGCTTCCACCCTCCCGTGAGCAAGAGGATGCTTTCGCGAAGGGCGTTGCGAAAAAGTTGGCGGGGAAGCCGAGGGTCAGGGGAGTGGGGAAGAATGGTTTGGGCCAGATTCAGGATTTCTGACTGGCGAGGAATGGGGGCGAGATGTCCGAGGGGCGAGAGGAGAGTGAGAAGCAGACGTTGCAAGCCGGTGGCTCGAAAGGGGAGATTCACCACCAAGGTTTCCAGGGGAGTGAAGAGATTTTGCGTGGTGGTCATCAAGAGAGGAAGAATTTAGTGAGACAAGGGACAACCAGTCAGTGTGTAGTTTCTTGGGCCATCGACAGATTGAACTTCCTTCCCACGGAGATCGACATCCTTTCTTCCAACCGAATTGTTTTGGGCCTTTGCTGGATCCTGGTCGCCCTTGGTTGCAACAGCACTCCCAACAAGGTTGCGGACACCGCCCAAAAAAGTCCTGCTGAAATCATCCCCGCCTCCACACCGATCCCTCCCAAAGTGGTGGGGGCAATTGAATCCAATCCTTTATTGAAGCAAACCAAGATCCAGAGCGGTCACTTTAAGGTGGTGCAGAACGGGGATCAAATTGGTCTTCCCGGATTGACGGCGACCCTCCCCAAGGGATGGAAGTTGGACGAGGCGGTGCAGCCGCCAAGATTGGTGAACTTGGTGACCCCCCAAGGAGCGGAGGTTGCGGTGTTTTGGTTTGGACCTACGGCAGGGGGGACCGTCGAGGAGAATCTGAAACGCTGGGAATCCATGTTTGCGCCGCTGGATTCACGAGAGGTGGTACGTGACTCTCTCCATGATCCCAAAATTGCTTTTGGGAGATGGCAGGGAAAATTTACCGGAGACATGGGCCACGCCAAGGTGAACCCATCGGAAACAGCCGTGTTGCTGGCCGCCGTGGTTTCCACCAAGAATGGCTCGGTCTTTTTCAAAATGGTTGGCTCGATCGCCCAAACCAAGGCAGCCAACGCAGGGTTGCGCAACTTGATTTGGAACGCGAAAAACGCCCCTTAGCTCCAATCAACCTTCCCGTTGGGCGAGAAAAATTCCCAAGCGACGAGGCTGGCATCAATGGCATTTTTGGTGAGGTCTTGACCCGCAAAGGGGGAACGGGATCGCCGATCCTTTAGAGCCAATCAGGCTTTGGAGATTGGGCATCTCGATCTTGGAGATGACGGACCCAATCACCGTGGTGGATGGTTTTTTCTCCCCCGTGTGGCCAGCGATAGGTCCAGGCGGAATAGGAATCTGGATGGCCCGGCAAACGAACCTCGCGAAGTTCCCGAACAAACAAAGATCCTTCGACGTCTTCCGGGTCGAAGCCCTCCAACTCGTCGATCCGAACCAAGGCGGCTTGGGGCAGTCGGAATAGCTCCCCGACAACCTGCCCCTTTCCTTCCATCAACCCAGGGTAATCGCCGAGGTCCACAAGCTGTCCTGTTGTGGTGGCCCAACCCAGAGGAACAGATCCACCTAAGCGCGGGGCATTGGGTTGATTGCTCCGCAAGGTGCCGTAAACGAAAAGTAGGCAAGTGAGAACATCCGAAGGAAGCTCGTGATCGTGCATGGGGTTGTAGAATAGAACGATCCGAAGGAATCTGGTAGGGCTGCCGAGTTTCTTGGAGGAGGTGAAGAAGCGGGACAAGTGCGGGAATGAAAAAGGCCCTCCGCAGCGGGAGAGCCTTTTCGATTGCTGAATGGAATGGGATTGGTTGGTGAGGGGATCAAACCACCCGAACCTGCCGTGGCCCAAGTTCCGGTTTGAGAGCGAGTCGAACTTCCAAAACGCCATTGTCGAACTTGGCTTCCACTTGGTCTAAATTGATGCTTTCGGAAAGTTGGAAGGTTCGCTCAAATTTTCCATAACCGATTTCCGAATATCTATATCCCTTGCTCTCATAGCTTGGAGCGGGCTTATCACCGGAAATGGTCAGGACTTGTTCTTTGACTTCCACCTTGACCGCATCTTTGGCAACCCCAGCCAATTCGGTTCTCAAAACAAAACCGCCTTCCACTTGGGCGACATCCACCGCCGGTCGAAAGGATGGCGTGGTGGATGGGTTCGGTCGTTCGAAGTCGCGGAAAAAGTCTTCGATCAGATTGCGTGGGCTGGTGAGGGTATACATGGTGATTCTCCTTGTGTTGTGGTTTGATTTTGGGCAGAAGACGCCTGCCATAGGTTGGAAGTGCGATCAAGAAATCGCTCCTTCCTCCAACCTTGTGCTTCTTCTGTCCGTGGAGTGGATTTTGCTCGGAAGGAGGTTGCGTCCTCCTGTTCCTGCTCTTCCTTCTAATCAATTGGTGTGCCAATCCTGGTTGCCCATTCGGGAGATTGGGGGAGCGAAAAAATCTGTGACCCATTGATTTGGTTTGGAACCAATGGATGTTTCAAGGGTCCCAAGTTGGGACGGAAGTTGTCGAATGGGCGATGGGACACTAACTTCCAGTCCTATGGCATTGCTTCCAGAAGAGAAGGAACTTGTGGCTCGCAGTCTGCAGCTCTACGCGCAGATGATCGGGAGCCAATACGGACCGGCCGAAATGCAGGCGGTGGTTCCGATGATCAAAGGGATTTTGAAAAAGCTCGATGAACCAGGTCCGGCTGCGCCTGGGGCGAAGGCTGTGGCCGCCATCGGCATTTCCCAGGAATGGTTCGATTCGGTTTGCGGGACATGTCCCAAACTGGGGGGCCCGACCGGGTGCCAAGACCCCGTGACCGTCAAATTTCCCGGAAAGTGCGATCCGATCCTTACTTTCGAAAGAAACCAGCGACTCGCTGGCTGAAATTGTTGCAAGCCGCTTGTCGTTTGGGGCCCCGTGACGGTACAATCCAAGAAGCTCCAACACAATCTATGCGGATTCAACTTTTAACTCCTGAACATCCTGCCCAGAACAAAAGCGGCAATGGCTCTCCGGTCGGACGCGATGTGGAGGCCTTGGCTCGAGCGTACATGGATCACGGGCATGAAGTCCGAATTTCCGTCCCCTTGTATCACGCTCCCGATTTGGAAAATTGGAACGTTGTCGCCAAAGTCCGGGCGTCGTTTCTGCGTTTGGAAGAAGCGCAAATTTTGGGTGGAAATGCCATCTGGCCGCATGTGCGCTTGGTCCAACATCCGATTTTGGAGCGGTCGCATCCCTACTTGGATGAAGGCGGCTTTGACCACAACGACAACGCCTTGAGGTTTGCCCTGTTTTGTGCAGCAGCCTTGATTGATTGTGCCGCCGAAGATTGGATTCCCGATGTGATCCACGCCCATGAATGGCAAAGTGGACTCGCGATTCTTTACGCCAAGAACCACTTGCGCCCCATGTTGGGCGATGCCCAACTTTTGTTCAGTTTCCAGGACGCCGCCTTCCAAGGATTGTGCGATGCCTCTTGGGTCGACGACATTGGGATTGGACGCGAATGGTTGAATTCGGATGGATTGGAATTCTGGGGTCGATTGAATTTGCTGAAATCAGGTTTGGTGTGCTCCCACCGAGTCACCTTGCCCAGCCAGCACTACCTGCACGACATTTTGCTCGATTCGCACGGATATGGATTGGAAGGAATGTTCCGATCGCTAGCCGCCAAAGTGTGCCCGATCAATCCGGGGGTCGATGCTTCCATTTGGGGTTTGCCTGTTGAAATCGCCTCCCGACCCGAAGCCTTGTTGGAGTTCAAACGCAATGCCAGGGCGGAACTGGTGGGAGGCTCCGAGCCGCTTGTAGTGTTTGCTTCCTCCTTTCGAACCGGAAAGGGAATCGACCACGTTTTGACCTTGATGCCCGATTTATTGAAAATGGATGTTCGGGTCGGGGTTGTGGGTGGCCACGGTACCGAAGAGCACCGGCATTTGGAAGCGGTTGCGGCCAATCATCCGGAACGGATTCACCTGTTCCCTAAAGATGATGCCACTTTGCTGAAGGTCCTCAAAGGGGCCGACTTGTTGTTGCTTCCGGTGGCCTACCAGCCCGGTGGAGTTTTGTTTGCCCGCGCCATGTCGATGGGCACACCCACCTTGGCGCATCGAGTGGGCGCTGCGGCCGATCAGATCGTAGGGTATCCCAAGAGCGGAGCGGATGGATTTTTGTTCGACGATTTGGCTCCCGATACCTTGCTCAAACATTTGCGCAAGGCGTTGCAACTGCGGGCCAACCAAACCGAATGGATGGCACTTTGCTCCCGAGCGGCCCTGCGCAATTTTTCTTGGGCAAAGGTCGCGGAAAGTTATCTGGCCTTGCTCGAGGGTGGGGCGTAAGAGGGAATTCGGACCGAGGCCCCGCCGCCTTCACCTGCCAAGACGGCGCGATCAATGCCTGGAAGAACATCGTACACGTCCCCCGACAATCCCAAGCCGGCCTTCCATTCGCGCTGTTCGCCGGTGGAGGGATTCCAGATCAACCACGAGCCACCAAGGGCCAAGTGCAACCGGCCTTCGGAATCGAAACTCATGGACCGAAGTGGTGTCCGGTCCGGCAACCACCGGTCGCGCACACCGCCGTGCCCGGGAAGGGTGTCGATCCGGACCTCCCGACCATCCCACCAACCAATGCGGAAAGGTTCTTGGAGCTCGGCGGTCGATTTGAGGATGGAATGCTTTTCGGCGGATTTGAGCCAAGTGGGACGAATCCATCCCGAGGGGGACCGCAACCAGAATCCGTCGTTGGTGGCGGCGAGAACTCCCAAGGGTGTGGGAAGAAGCGCGTGGATGGGACTGGGGTTTTCCCAAGGAGGGATGTCGGTGACAAACCGTTTGGAGCCCACCCGATAATTTAGGGAATTCTGGGTTCCGCACCAAAGGGTGTCCTTCCCGTCCAGGCACGAAATAACCCGTCCACCGAACGGAGCCTTGCGACCCAGGAAACGATCGGAAATGCCATCGACGGTCAATCGCACAAGACCGTCGGTTACCGAGACCCAAACGCCTCGATCGATGGCGGCACCCACCAAGCGTGCTTCCTGCAAATCCAAGTTGCGGGTGTCGGTGACAAAAAATGTCGCTCGAGGTGCGTCGTTGACCAGTGCCGTGAAGGATCCGAGGCAACCCTGCAACCAGACGGCTCCCGAGGAATCCAAAGCCAATCGCGAGGCGCAGCTTTCGGCGAGTCCGGCGGGTTTTGGATCGATGCGACCGGTCAGGGAGTGCCCGGACCAGACGCCTTGATCGGTGGTGACCCACAACTCCCGGTCGTCCAAGGACATCGCTTGTTGGATGTGGATCCGGTATCCCCGTGGGTCGACCAGATCGGACCCCACGCGCAGCCAACCCGGTAAGGCGGGAGTCAAGTTGGTCAGGGAGGGAATGTCCAACGCTTTCCCCAATCGCGAGGAACAACCCGCCACGGGAGGCGTTTCTTCATGTGCCGATTCCAGCCCCGACGACCAGCGAAACCAACGGTTGGTGACCGAATGGATCCAAAGGCTTTGGGAAGGATCATCGTAACAGATCGAGGCGATGCCTTCCGGTGGCATTCCTTGGTTCGAACCAAACCACCGGGGCGAATCCTCACCCATCCTTCGGTACTGCAACAAGGTTCTGGGGTAGGCCACCCAAACCTCGAAGGCGGACCCAGCAAGTCCCAAAGGTCTTCCGATTTCACCAAACGGACGCGGATCCATTTGAGACAAATTTTGTCCGCTAGCGGAAAGCGAGAATCCGAGCGCGAAAACCAATCCACCATAAGTCTTCATGGTGTAAGAATAATCCTATTCATTCTCCTCGGGTCCGATACCTCGAAGCCTGCTTCGTGTTCGCAGATCCGAGATTGCTGGCCAGAGCCACTCCGCCGGCTGCCGGTTTCGCGGTGCCGTAGCAGTCGATACAACCCACCGCAGGGCGGTGGGCCACATCTCGACCATGCTCGATGCGCCGCTCAGGCAATGGCAGGGTGGTCCCTGAGCTTGGTCGAGGGGTGGTTTATTGACGCTCAGAGGGGGTTACAACTTCCATGCGATGGGTAATTAGGATTTAATTTCTCCCAAAGATTCGAAAAGTTTGCATTCCCAACAGGAGGAGATTCCTTGAGATTCCCCCAATTTTTGCTTGACCAAGGTTTGAGAAGGAAGTCACTCGATTGCAGGGCGAGCATTTTTGTCTCGGTGAAAGCTCCTTGGGCGGTGAACCTCTTTTTTCTGTCTGGCTTGTGGATGGCGACAAACACCCAAGCCTTGACCAGAGAACCGGATCTGAGTGATCCGATCTCGCAGGCCAACCTGAATGATTCTCGTTCTTCCCTCGACGGGATCGACCGATCGATTTTTGCCCAGAGGATGGACACCGCTCAAGACAATGCCCAAGATTCCATGTTGCTGTTTCAGGCCGAAGCGATGGTGCGATCCCAAACCGGCGCCTTCCATCGGACTCGCCAGAATGATCGCCAGACTGCGGATTTGAGGAATTCGCTGGAATCGCTTGCCCATTGGCGAGATGCTCGAAGCGAGTTTGAAAAATCCCGTCGACTCTATTCCGCTCTGTTACGCTTGGATAGCACGGATGAGCAAAATTTGACTTCTTTCGCCGAGTATCGCCAAGCAAGAGGAGATCACGAGGGTGCCCTAGAATTGTGGCATCGGATTCTGATTGGGGGAGGAATGGAAAAAATTTTCCAAGCCAAAGCTCTCTGCGGCATTGGCGACGTCTACAAGAAGATGGGAAACAAGGACAGCGCGAGTCGGTATTTCGAGCTCCTCTTCCGGTTCGCGGATACGGCCTTTAGACGGGAGCCGCGAAATCCGGATCGAAAAGATATCCTCGGGATAGCCTTGGAGAGGCTTGGGGACATGGCTTCTCAAAAGGGGGACAATGCCAAAGCCTTGGATAATTTCAAGCAAGAAGCGGATATTTTTCAGGATCTGTTCGAGTCCAATCCGGGGAATGGAAATTTTGGCTACGGCCTCTGCATCGCATGGCAAAGGCTCGCATCCCAGTACGAAGCGAACGGTGATTTTGCCAAAGGACTGGAATTCCTTCAAAAATGGAACCACCTGTCGATGGAATTGGACCAAGCCAATCCGAAAAACGAGAAAGTAGGTCAAAATCTTGCCTCTTCCTACTCCGGATTAAGTGCCGTTTTCCAAGCTTTGGGGGAGGAGGACAAGGCGTTGGAATCCGCTCGCAAGTGCAATCGCATCCAGGAAGCGTTGTTCAAGGCCGATCCCAGTAATCAAGATTTAAAAATCCGTCTTTCGGATTCTTATTATGACGTTGGGTCACTGATGTATTCACTGGGAAAAACAGAAAGTTCCTTGGAATTGCTTCAAAAGGGAAATCGGA
>CAIKAA010000594.1 GCA_903825275.1 uncultured Fibrobacterota bacterium
AGCCGCCAACCCAAGCCCCACTTCAAAACCACCACCGCTTTCCAAGCGGCCATGGGGGAGGACAACCTCACCCTGGCCATGCGCTTTATCACCAACAAGCATCCTGCCTTCTAAAATCCCTTCATGCATGGGCGCTGTGGCCGCTTGGCTTGCTTCGCTTACGACTTGCTTTGCGCGAACTGGAGAGACAGTATTTTTTTGTGTTTAGATTTCATGTTACCGGTGGACGCAGCAACTTCGTTGCGCGTCCGCCAGCATTCATGCCATCTATCAGTCCCAACCACCCATTCCCCAATGAAACTCACGCCGCTGCTCCTCTGCCTTGGCCTGCTCCCCTCCCTCGCCCCATCCACCCTCACTGCGGCCAACAAGGATTTGGGGCCCCTGACCCCGGAAAAATTCGCGGCGACGATGGAGTCCTTCAAGCAATACCAGTGCCCGGAATGGTTTCGCGACGCCAAGTTCGGGATTTGGTCCCACTGGGGGCCGGACTCCATTCCCGGGATCGCCAACAACTACGCGCACGACATGTACACCCAAGGAGGGGGCGATTACAAATGGCACCTGGAGCATTTCGGACACCCATCCAAAGTGGGCTACAAGGACTTGATCGAGTCTTGGAAGGCCGAGAAATTTGATCCGGAGGCTTTGGTTGCCAAATACAAGGCGGCCGGGGCCAAATACGTCGTAGCGCTCGCCACCCACCATGACAACGTGGATTGCTTCGACTCGAGCTATCATGAATGGAACTCCGTCAAGCACGGGCCGCACAAGGACATCGTCGGGCTCTGGCGCGAGGCGACGCTGAAGGCGGGCCTGCGATTCGGCGTTTCCTCACACGCCGACGAACGGGGCTGGAACTACATGTATGGCGCCCGGCTCTCCGACACCACCGGGCCGCTGGCCGGGGTCCCCTATGACGGGGCCAACCCCGCCTACGAAAGCCTCTACAACACCCCCCAGAGCGCCAAGGACAAGCCGTCTGACCCGTGGAAAGCGAAGTGGCTCAAGCGCCACATCGAGCTCGTCGACAAATACCACCCCGACCTCCTCTATTTCGACGGCGGCATTCCCCATGGCGGTTACGGGGTGGATCTGATCGCCCATTATTTGGACTCCAACGCCAAGGAACACCAGGGGAACGTCCAGGCCGTGGTGAACGTCAAGGCCGGCTCCTTTGTTCGGGATTACGAACGGGGCGTCTCCGCCACCCTCCAAGAGAAACCGTGGCAGGACGACACCTCCCTCTCCGGTTGGTTCTACCTGAACACCGACCCGAAGAACGATTACCATTCCTTGGTCAAAAGCGCCCCGACCGTCATTCACACCCTGGCCGACGTGGTCAGCAAAAACGGCAACCTGCTCATGAATTTCCCTCAAAGGGGGGATGGAAGTCTCTATCCCGAGTGCGAGAAAGTTTTGGAGGAGCTCGCAAAATGGACGCCCATCAATGGCGAAGCGATTTTCGACACCCGCCCTTGGACCACCTTCGGGGAAGGACCCACCGCAATCGCTCCCAAGGGGATGAACGAGCCGATGGATCCCCTGACTTGGAAGGATGTCCGGTTCACCACCAAGAAGAACACCCTCTACGCGATCTGCCTGGGCATCCCGCAAGGGGAAATCCGCATCACCTCCCTCGCCGGCCATGCCGACAAAATCAAAGCGGTCCAGTTGCTCGGCAGCTCCGAAAAAATCTCGTGGCAGGCAACTCCTGATGCCTTGGTCATCCAACCCGTCGCGCAGTGGCCCTGTCAGCACGCGGTGACCTACAAAATCTCCCTGAATTAACCCAAACACCATGAATCCCAGCCCTCTCCCCCTCTTCCGAAACCTGCTTTGCCTCTGCCTGCTCTCAGTCTCCCCCGGGTACTCCCATGGGCGGGGTCAGCCTTAGTAAGGTCTGACCCGAATGGCCCTTAGATAAGCCCCAAAACTCTTTTGCTCAATGGCTTGCGATGTACTACGCCGGGAACACTTTCAAAGAGGATCTGTCTTGATCGCTGCTGCATCTGCCGCACGATCCGCGTTAGCTTGC
>CAIKAA010000595.1 GCA_903825275.1 uncultured Fibrobacterota bacterium
ATCAAACAAGTCATGCCCGGGGCTTGACACGCAGAGGTGACTGTGGACCGATTCCCTCCCAACCAAGCTTCGTCGGCCCGGAGACATACCCAAATGCCGATTCGAAAATGGGTTCGCTCCCATTTCTGGAGGGTTGTATTGGTGGCTGCGGTCCTTGCAGTCTGCCTGACGGGAATCGATGCCTTCACCGAAGCCCTCGACCGAGCATTGTTCCCACCATCCAGCAATCCTTGGTGGCGGTTGCTGGAACATTGGACCGTCAACACCCCATGCCTTTTGGTGTTCCTGCTCGTATTGCGGAAATTCCATGGGCATCTCGACGCCCTCTTGCACTTAAAACCGAGCGATCCCCTCCCCAATCAGTCCGAAGCGTTTTCCCAATCGACTCTGAATCTCCAAAGATTGCTCTCCTCAGCACCCCAACTGACAAACCTTTTCAAAGGCCAACTCGACGAATCCAACAAGATCAGCGGAGAATATGCGATGCAATCTCTTGCCCAGATTTCATGCGTGCAGATGGAAGCCTCCTCCCTTCTGCACACCTTGACCGAGGTTCGTAACAAAGCCGCGGTCATGTGCAATCATGCTCAAACCTTGATCGAAACAAGTCGACAGAAATTGACTAATCTGAACAGATACACCAGCTTTCGTGAAACCGAGATCCGGGATGAAATCGAAACCATCAAGCGGATTGTGGCCTTGATGAAGGATCTGCTTCCGCTGACCGCACTGATTGGAAAGCTCTCCAAGCAGACTCGACTGTTGGCTCTCAATGCCTCCATCCAAGCGGCGAACGACCGCACGGTGGGGCGCAGTTTCGTGGTGGTTGCCGGTGAAATGCGCAAACTCGCCGTCCAAATCGACTCCGCATCAAACCAAGTGGACAACGTGATGCGACAGGTCTCGCAAATGATCGAGGAGAAATTGATCAACATGACTTCGGCGCAGCGCATTGAAGCCGAGAAAAATGGCTTGCACACTCTGACCGCGTCGATGACCCAAATCTCGGATACTCTTGAGTCTACGGTGTCCGGGATGGATCGATTGGCGAAAGATACCCAAGTTGCCGTCCAAACCATCTTCGACGCAGTCCTCAAAGCCCAGGAACTGGCCCAGATCCAAGACATTTCCCGGCAACAAGTCGAGTTGGTCCAACATGGTCTGGACTTGTTCGGAGATCGGTTGAATGCCGCTTCAAGTTCAATTTCCGGTGAAGAAAAGGACTTTGGTCAAAGCCATTCCTTCGAAGACATTTTCCGGAACCTGGAAAGCAAGTACGCCATGCAAACCCAGCGAACGATCCATGACAAGTTGGTCCTGGGAAAACTCGACGAACCAGGAAATCGAGAGGGGATCGCGGAGTTGTTTTAGACCAACGATTCGCCTCGAGACAAGGTCCCAACGGGCTCAGCGGGGATTTGTCTCCATCGCCACCTCATAGGTCAGAAGCTGTCGTGCATCCACGATGCGGACCACCACTACGTTGGCTTCCTGGATCCGGTACAAAATGCGTTGGTGTTCAAACAGAATTTCACGCCACCGGCGAATTCCTTCGTCCAATAGTTCAGGGATGAACCGACCGCTTTCCGGGAAGGTTTCGAGACTCTCCAAGGCCAAAGGGATTTCCCGGGCGTAGCGAATGGCGGTGGCGGGACTTTGCATTTCCAAATATCCCAGCAAGGCCTCCAAATCTTCCCAAGCCTTGGCAGAGAGGATCACCTCACGCCGCATGGCATTTCTTGATCCGGTTTTTGACCTCCGACAACGAAAGGGAAATTCCTATGCGTGCCGATTCTTCCCCTTCCGCCAGCATCTTGAGCAATTGGATCTTGCGCTGTTGGGCCTCCCAATCCTCGATGGCCAACAAGATTCCCGTGGCCCGCCCATTTTGGGTGACGATGGTGGGGCGGTGAGATTCTCGCGAGCGGTCCAACAGCTCGGCGAAGTTGGCCTTGACCTCGGAAATGGGCGTGATGTCTTCTCCGGCAGATAGAATCATGACCGTATTCTAATCGAATTTGGTTCGAAAAGCAAATTGCCCACAAAAAAGCCCCATCCATCGCTGGACAGGGCTTGGCATTCAAACCAATGGACCGCGGCGGCGGAGATTTGGCATCCCTACCGCCAACGATTACTTCTTCTTGCCAGCCTTCTTCACGGCCTTCTTGGCGACCGGGGCGACTTTCTTGGCGGGAGCAGCCTTGGCGGGAGCCTTGACGGGCGCTTTGGCGGCGACTTTCTTGGCGACAGGCTTGGC
>CAIKAA010000596.1 GCA_903825275.1 uncultured Fibrobacterota bacterium
CAGCGGAGACACACTGTGGCGAGTGACCGAACCATCCACGAGCCCGGTCACCTTGATGACAGGTTCTGTCACATCGCGCACGATCCTCCAATCCGAAATCCCCAATTTACTCCAAACGGTATCTTGGCGAGGATCGTTGGTGGGTTGGAGAACAACCTGCAAACCTTTCAATTGCGCGCCTTCTCCAAACCCTGAATCCAACGCTCCCAATGCGATGGAAACGCCCTTGGCGTTGGACATCACCCCAGAAAATGGCACTTCGGATCCGGTGGCGGGCCAAAACCCCGGCATGCCATTTCCGCCCCTCGATTCCACATCGAGTTGCAACGCCGCGCCCTTCCAATCGCCCAAAGTGTCCACTTCCAAAACCCAACCACGACCCACTTGATGCACGGTATCCCGCCGCCAGATCGAGCTGGACACTTCGTCGGCTTCCGACTTGTGAATTAGCCCAATGCCATTGCCCGCGAAGGCCGCTTCCTGAGCCGACTTCCATCCGGTTTTCACAGGATTCCACTGTCCAGCGCGCTGGTAAGGATTGCGGCCAAACGGGGCGAACGCCGCCAGATCCGCCCATTCGGTGGCATTGGTAACTGTTGGCTTGATCCCAAACTCCACCCGAGACACCAGACCCGTCGGCACGGTATCGTAGCGCCCTTCCTTTTGCCACCACCCCAGGGTGTGCAATCCCGCCGCAACTTGGTGCCAGCCAGAATCTGTCGCCAGCGGCATTTCCAAACCGCGCCCCAACCAGGTTCGGCCTTCAGAGACTTCGAACATCCGGCCCTGACTCGTCGAAAGAAGGAAGGACATTCTCGCCTGCAATTCCGTTTTCCGCCAGGCGAGCAGAAGCGCCGACGAATCGGGTATGCTCATCCCCAAGGGAGTCCAACCCTCCGAGGCGGCAACGGGATCGTCACCGGACGAACGGACCACGAGACTGCGTCGCCCAGAAAAGGCAACGCTGGAATCGATCTGTCCATCCCATCCTGTCCCATCTGCCGAGTAGCGAGTGGTATCGGCCCCCATCGAACGGTCCACCCCCACCCCGTAGGCAAGGTCGGTGGAGAGCGCCTCGTCGTAAATCAAGTGACGCCCCGTGTCGGCCACCACAGCGCCATCCAACTGGTTTGTGCTCCAACCTGTTCCATCGACGATTCGCGCCCGAACCCGCCAAGCCCCCAAGGCCAACAAGCCGGTTCGGTCGTCGATTCCGTCCCAGCCACAGCGCGCCTTGGGACCGGAGACCGCGCAACTGCGTTCGGCAATTTTGGCACCGCTTCCCTCCAAAATATCCAACACCAAATTCCCCGGTCGAGATGTGCTGACCGAGACGATGGCCGAGTCGTCCAATCCATCACCATCGGGAGTGAATACCGAGGGCGTCACCTCCAAATTGGTGATGACACCGGCGCCCGACGGAAGAATTTCGGTGCTGTCCAGCACGGTCGGCGAATTCGAGATGGGCGTGCAAACTGATCCAAAACACAGGCTGTCGATTTTGGCCACCAGCCGATGGGGACCAACCGAAAGTTGGACGGTCAACAGTCCGGCTCCTTGGGCATCGCAATGGACCCCACCCAGCCGCACCGGGTCTCCAATCCCCCATTCCCAAATGCCCACCACCGCGTAAGGCACCGCGTGGACCGGAATTTGTCGCACCGTGTCACGCGACAATGCGGGCACCATACCATCCTGGGTCGTGCCGGCACTCAGTGTTCCCGTGTAGGTCTTGCTCTTCGAGAGCACCGCAAACCGAGAGAAATGGTCGGTTTCCCCGCTGATCATGACCAAGCTGTCGGTCTGGCTCACCACAGTGTTCTGCAGTTCCACCAGCTTGCCCTCGTTGGACAAATACCACAACGACAGGTCGGTCAGGCTTCCATTCTCCTTCCGCATTTCCGATTTCAGGAACCGAGCCGTGACGATCGCCTTCTTGCCGGCCAGCAAGGCCAATGGAGACGGAAGCACTTCGATCACATAGCCCCGAGGTTCGATCGCGGCCGTTCCCGACCCAAGATTTACGGAACTCCGAGGCAGCGGCGTGACCGTGATCACCGTATCGCGAGCAAGAGCCTGGGGCGGAACATCAACGTCGATGCGTCCGAATCCACCCCTCACCGTCCCCCCGAGCGAAGCCGATACATAGGTCCCGACCTCCACATTGCGAGAGTCGTAGGTCCAAGTCCCATCGGATTCCTTGTGCGCCAGCACCAGCGCCAGGGCGCCATTGTACTGGGTGACATCCAAGGTACCCAGCAATCCGTCGCGTCCCTGGGCGGCTCCGGGTTGGTGGGCAATGGTGGTGGCCGTTCCCGTGAAGGGATCCAGCGCGTACAGCAGGTACTCGCCGCGCGGCACCCGTCCCTCGATGACCAAGCGTCGCGAGGGCGGCTGGCTCATGGGCGAGAGCTTGAGGGTGTAAACCTGATCGGCATTTTTGGACAACTGCAAATCCTGAGTCGGAAGCAAAGCCACGTCGTTTTGGGATCGGCCATCCAAATGGGCCACGCGGGCGTATGCGCCCTCCAAAACCACATCGGGATTTGGGATCAAGTGATTTTGGGCATCCAAGAGCCAAGCCGTTGGAACGCTCGACCGACCGGGATGCTGGGTAAGCCATGCCGCGAGGCTGTCTTTGGGGTACAAGCTTGTGAGGCGGAAGGGGATGCCGGACAGAATTTGACTCAGATCGGGAGACAGCGTCCCGCGCAGGGCTCCGGGAACGTCTTCGCCCCGTAAACTGTCGTTGTCCAAATCGGTTTGGAACACCAGGGGATCGGTCACCTTGATGGATTGGTCTGCCTCGTCGGTGATGGAAGAATCGCCATCGGTATCCCGCAGCTTGGCCAAGACAGGATCCATCCGGCTGGACCAATAGGGATCCCAAACCCCGGCTAGGGATTTTCGATAGAAGTACAGATCCACCAAGTTCTGACTGGTTTGCTTATGCGCCACCCCGATGGTGTCGGGCAAGTCTGTCACCTCTACCTGGAAGCCGTAGGAAAGTTGGGGTGTTCTGAAAGTGGATTTCCCCACCAGAACCTGTCCACCGGACAATGCAGGCCACTGCACCTGCAGATGGGTCCCGTAGGACTGGAGCGAATCGGGCAGCAACAGGGTGTGGCGCAAGGTGTCCAGCCAAAGAGCTCCATTTTGTACCATGGGATCGTTCGCCAAGGTGGGCTGGGTATCCAAGATGGCATAGCCCGCTTCGCGATGCACTTGTCCCCCTTGGCGCCAAGCCAAGTTCACGTGCACCCCCGCTCCCATGTCCGCAACGAGGTCGCCCCGGGACACGGAATCAAACCAGCTAGATCGCATGGGCCAGGGGGCTTCCACCAATCCGTATTGGCTTTGCACCCCCACGGTGGGCTGCGTGATGCCCAGGTCCAAAATCATGGAATCGGGCTTGGCAGCCACATTGGCGACTTTCCACACGTAACGGGCATTGCCCATGGCCGTGGACGGAATTTGACTGATGTTGCAATTTCCCCCCGCGCACGATTTGGCTTGGATGTCCCACGAGCTGGTGTTGTAGACTTGGTCGTCGGGACGGGGATCGAGCACATCGACCCGATAACTTTCATCACGTGCGCACAGCGAGGAATCGCAGTTCCAAGCTCCGTTGGTGCCCAAACGCACCGGGCCGTTGTAATACAGGGCCAAAGGGAAGGTCCCTTTGCCATCGCCCTTGGAGCCGGTCAGGTGCAACAGGCTTAGGCGGTACCGCAGACCAGGGGCCACAAAGCCATTGTGGGGGTCTGAACCGTCAAGGGTATGGTCAAATCCGTCGAAGGGCAACTGGTCCATCAACCATTTGTTGGTGGGATCAAACGTGACATAGCGGTTCACCAACGAGTTGCGGCCATAGGCCGGATTCCAAAGCTCGGGGCGAAGCTTGAGACTGAGCTGGAACCGAGCGCTGTTGGCGCCACCGCCGCAATCGCCAAACAGCCCGACCAAAAAGAAGGGGTTGCTGACGGTGGTGTGGTCCCATACGGCCGTGGCCAAGAAATTGCCCTGCTGGACCATGTCTTGATCGGTCAAGTTGGCGCCACCACGAGATGCCGAATCGATGGTCGACTCGTTGGACAACTGCGCCAAACTGGGAACCTGGAAGGAATAGGGAACATCCGCAGCAGATTCGACGATTTCGATGGGTCTGGCTTTATCAATCAACTGTGCCTTTATTCCACTCCAGCCAAGATCATCGACAAGGTCTGACTTCCCCCCAAGCACATCATCAATGCTCCGGAAAGTTTGAGCTGAAACACTCCCCTTCGGGAACACCAGCGCGTAGTTATCCGCCCCCTGCATGTAGTACTTGACGCGCGGGCTTTCCCCGACCAAGCCGATGTCCGGGGTCAGGTACGTAGTGACGCCCGGCCGCGACACCCACTGGCTGCCGTCAAACACCATCCCCCCCGACGTTGGATCCACATCTTCCAGTGAAATCACGCGGCGATCAAACGGCGCCAACTTGTACGGGTAGCTGGAATGGCAATGGAAAAAACCCCAACTGCGGGTCTTGTGGGAACGGAAGGTGAGCATCCGCGTCACGTTCACCACATCGTAGGCCATGCGGCAAAAATGGCGGTTCAGCCGCAGGGTATAGCGCTCCAGGGGGTAGTACGGGATCTTTTGCTGGCCGCTGAATTTCAAACGCGCGCTAAAGGGGATTTGTTCGTAATACTCGCCTTCCAGCAGGGCCAAAGCCTCGCGGTCCCAGGTGCCGGCATCCACCAACCAACCCCGGGTGCCCACCGTCTGGGCCTGGGGCAATCGCAACTGCAACAACGAGGCCTTTGAAGCCACCCAACTGTCAGAACCCAACACCACCGGACCAACCAGGGTGTCGATGGCGGTGGGGGCATTGGCGGCCTCTCCGGTGCGAAGGGTCACCGCTTGCAACCGCAACCAAAAGGACCCCAGTGGGGCCAAACCCGCCGCCGAACCGGTGCCGTCCTGGCCGTTCCACCCCCAATCCAACCTTCCCGCCCCAACCGTTGAATCGAGGGCCAACCTCCAAACCTCCCGCCCCATCGAATCGACCACGGTCGCCCCCCAACTTGGCCGGTTGCGACAACGACACGCTCCAAACCGCACGGCGCGGGGTCGGCATTTCGGGAGCCGATAGCGGGAAGAACCGTTCGGGATCCACCGCCGCGGATAGGATGAGCGGCACGGTTTTGCGCAAGATCACCGTCTTCTCAAACTCGCCCCAGGCTTGCAAGGCGTTGGCGCTTTGGTTGGTGACCCGCAACCGCACCGTGTAACGGCCATCGGGAATGAATCCCGCCCCGACCAGAGGTTTGGCATCAAAGATCCAGGCTGCGGGCGCATTCCCCACATCCCAAACCCCCGTGCCAATGAGCATGCAGGCGGATCCCGCAAACACCGGCGCCGGATTGCTGGAGTCGCCTAGGGCAACAAACTGGGAGTCGGCAAAGGCATGCCAAGGCTTGCGGCCCGCGAACACCAACTTTTGGCCCACCAAGAAGGCTTGGGAGCCCAACATTTCCAGGCGCATCTCCCAGACCCCCGCACGCCCCTGGGTGGCAAAGGTGAACAGATTTTGTCCGTCGTCCACCAAGGCGGTCACGCCCGTCCAATCGCCCCCCTTGCGCCAAGCACCGGCGGCGGGGCGGACTCCCCCCATCCCCATCACTTGGAACGACACCGTGTCGAGGGCAGATTTTGTCACCACTCGCAAGCGATAGATCGCCCCCCGCTCGTGGAACACATAAATTCCGGAACTGTCGGGATCGGTTGCCGGAGCACCAAACAGGGAGCTGAACCGGATTCCGTCTTGGGTCTGGCGATGGCGCACCGCGCCCGTCGAGTCCACCCATTCCAAGCGGGCCTGCCAAAGGCTGGCGCTATCGGCGCCGCTCAGATCCTGGACTCCCCACGGCAGGGCCACCGGGCGAACCAAACTGTCGCCCAAGGCCTTGGCCAGGGTCAACGTGTCGGGAACGACCAAAAACGGCGCGGTCACCGCCCCGGCGGTGACCACCACCTCCTGTTGCACCTGTTCCTGGACCAGACCATCGGTCGAGGTCAATCGGACCAGAAGGGTTTGGGCTCCCACGGGCGGAACGATCCAGGCCAAAACTCCATGGTCCACCGTGCGCCGTGACACGTTGCTGGTGCCATCGGGCACACTCGCGCAGGCCCCCTTCCAGGTCACGCCGTGATCGACGGAGCATTCCACCGCATAGTTTTGGAAGGGATGATCGTTCGCCGATGGGTCGTCGGCCGACCCCCAAAGGGTGAACGGCCCTTCCACAACCGCTTGGTTTTGGGGAGACGTGATTTGGGTCGGCAAATGGTCGATCACGATCGAGCGCGAATTGACCGCGGTGTTGCCGAAACGATCCGTTGCCCGGACTTCGAAGGTATAACTCCCCGCCCCAAGCCCCCACAACGACAGGCTGGCACTGGCCAATAGGACAGAATCCGTCGTCTGCGTGGTGAGTGTCGGTGTTTTGATGGTGGTGCCCGAAACGTCGAGCAGGCGCACCCGCACATCGAGCAAAGGAACCGAGCGGAGATCGGCGCGGTCGTTTGGTTCCCGCACCGCGATTTGCGACTGCAGTGTTTGGTTGGCAAACACGGTATGGACATCGGGCCCCTGGACCACAAGGACCGGCGGGGTGTGATCGACCGTCAGGGTGTTGGTGGTGGGCAAATAAGCCCCCACATTGCCCCAGGCATCGGTGCCGCGCACCCGCAAATTCCAAATGCCATCGGAAACCGCAATCCCGTTGCCGTCCCAACCCAACACCAGGGTGTCGTGCCCCAGGGAATCGGTCGTTCCACCTCGCAACAACGTGTCGAAGCCGCCGGTCCCCGCAGCTTGGGCCCGCAGGAACTGGTATTCCAGCTTCACGTTTTGCAGCGGTTGGGCCAGGCTGCTGGCTAGGCGCAACTGGGCTTGGTCTAAGGTTCCATCGAACCGAGGAGACATTTTGTTGGGAACAACCGAGACCACCACGGGCGCGGTGTTGCGCACGTCCACGATCAGCGTGTCAAAACCGAGGTTCAGGTGGCGGGGATTGTAGATGGAAGGATTTAGGGGCTTTTGGGAATCGACATAGGCCTGCCAAGCCTGGTATTCCGACGGGTTGCGGTAACTGGGGTCACGGGCCTGCAGCACCAGCTTGTAAACGCCATCAGAAAGGGCCTGGTTGTTTTGCTGCAAATTCCACAACACGCTGCGTTGGGATCCACTCGCCACGGAAGTGGCAGAATCGATGGCCAGAATTTGTCCTAAGGGGGACACGGCAAACACACGTACATCTTGGATCTGGGAGGCGTTGTCGCGAAACGCCGCCACAAATGGGGCGCTATCGATCCAGGCACGCGAGACCTTGATGGTGTCGTGCCTGTTCAGCCATTGCACCGTGGGCGGGGTGTTGTCGAGCACCACATGGAGGTTGGTGGCGTAGGATGGCATGGGCGTTCCCATCGACGAGAAGCTGGTGACCGTCACCCGCAACAGCGCTTCGCGTATACTTCCCGGCACGACAAAGTGGGAAAAATCAATGTCGGAAACCGAGTGAACTCGGTACCCCGAGGGCTTGTTGGTCACCGGATCGGGAGGCAAAGCGTCGGCCTTGAACAGATTGTCGGGCAGCACGACAGAATCGGCCTGGCCATTGGAATTGGTCCCCAAAATCACCGCGTGCCAAGTGATGGAAGCCGTCTGGCTGTTGTACACCGGCCAGGTCAAAAACTCCACCGGCGTCTGGCCGCCGGTGATGCCCACATTATCCAAGGGCCAGACCGGTTGGACCGGATTGGAGGTGGTGAACAGCCGGATGTTGGCATGCTGCTCAAACCCCAAGCTGTAGCGGTTGATGAGGTTGATCCGAAGGTCGTTCTCGCCTTCCTTCAAATCCAAATCGCCTTTGGTCATGAAGAAGGAGTTTTGGTACCCGGTGCGATCCAGATTCAGCGACTGGGTCGGATCCCAGCCAACCCCTTTGAGTTGGACGGTTTTCCAGGGGCCATAATTCACGGAAATCAAAATGGCCTTGAGGCTGTCGACCTGGAAATCTTCAGCGACAAAGCGCATGGTGTCGGGATCGGTGGTCAAATCGACCGCAGGCAAAAAGGCATAATCGCGATGGCCCTTGTTGTCGCGCTTCCGAAAGGTCAAAAAGTGTTGGAACACGTCTTCTTTCCAGGCCCCCAACCGGTTTCCCACAGAAAATCTCTTGGCCCAAATGGTGGTGTCGGCAATCAAATCGTGGGACTGGGTCGGACCATCGGCTTTTCGGATTGCCGTGATGGACACCGATGGCATATCCCAAAGCTGGGTTTCGATGATGGATTGGCCAATGGAATTCCGATGGGCCTCGGAACGATTTCCGACATAGCCCATCGCTCGTCCGTGAGCATGAAGCCATTTGATGAGATCATCTGATTTGGAATACAGTTCATAAGCGGTCCCTGAAGCCACCAACACATCCAGACCTAACTCCTCCCACCCGTTGATGATCCCCCAATCAGACAATTTTCCAAAGGCCATCGTTGCCAGGCTGGCTTCTTCCAACGATGTACCTATGTCTACGACTTGATCATAAGGCATCCTCGTATAGGAAAAATCCAACTGTTTGGTGATTTCTATTCGATCATTTTGCTGAACATTCTTCCACATTTGCCCACTGTAGGTTGGCACCGCAAAATCGCCCGTCTGGGAGAGATAATACCCAAGGGAAGGCAATTGGTCATTCAATACAGCTTGAGTGGTGCCAAAAGCCCATGGATCGGAACCATAGCTAATGGCATGCTCCAATCCATTGGCAGCAGCTGAAACGAGGAACATGGAGGCGTATTGAGGAAACATTTCCGAGAAAAGTTCCCATGCTTCTTTGAAAACCTGACTTTGTATTTCTTGGTCGGTGGCATAGGATGGACTTGGAACATCCTCGATTGCCGATGCCCTAAATTTTGGCAAATACTTTGACGTATCCGGAAACCGGAATTCATTCAAAGCAGAAATGGCTCGTGTGGTGTTTTTCTGCAAGGGCTCCAATTGGCGAACACCGAGCTCCCGACCCCAATGATGCCCGGCTTGGTCTTGCAAGACAAAATCCAAGCCTTCTTTCAGTCCCAATTTTACCAATCGTTTGATCACGAACCATGTCAGTGGATTTTGATCGGTCAGTCGATTTAGATAGGAGCTAACGGGCAAATCGCGAATCGAGCAAGGCTGCCCTTTCGCCACCCCTTGATAATCGAAACAAAGCCCGTAAAAATCATGTTCCATCACCAAAGTTTGGAATACTTCTTGGCGATTTTTCATAATTTGTTCCACTGGAGTGGTCACATGATCTAACGCTCCTGATTTATGAGCCCAGAAAATCAAAAATCCTTCAGCCATCGTTCTGGCAATAAACTGCTGGTTCCAATCATTCTCGAGAGTCCGATTTCCTCGGGCGCCCCATTCATGGATGTAACTCGCGACTTCTGCTCCAGACGCCGGTGAAGCGACCGTGACCACCTTTTCGACATCGTTTTGGTAAAATTTCGAAGCCATATAGGATCGAATGGTCAATCCACCCATGGAATGCCCAATAAGAATGAACTTCTGTGGGATAATTGAATCTGGTGGCGGCAATTGGGCTGAATAACTTGGATGCCTCATCCTCCACGTTTTTTCCCAATCGACCATTGCTTGCTGCAACCAAGAATAACCCTTTCTGGTTACAGGATCTTTTTCAATCCCAAATCTCAATTGAATGCCTGGGGATTTGGCTCTTGGCCACCGGATGGCCGCGGGATTATCAAAATTCCGATCTCCCAGTTCACGGGATGTTGTAGGTTCATTCGGCAACAAGGGGTCGTTATAAAACCCATTACAGGGGCGCGACATTTCGTAATATCTAACGTTTGCAGAGTCAATGCCTAATGTGTCTGTTAAAAACTCAAACAACCCGCCCTCATGAGCTTCTGTATTTTTTGATGGTTTTCCCACAACCGCTTGATAGACTGGGGTGTTCAGGTAGTCCACTGAATCCAGCCATCCCGCATGTTTTGGGTAAGCGGTCGCACCATTGGTATTCCCAATAATGTCTGAATCTCCCCCCAACCCATGCACCATGATGATCAGGTAGTTGTGGTAGTCGTCTTGGGGAATGGTGGCCCAAGTTTGGCCAACCAAAAACATCAGAAGGAACGAAATATGGACTTTGTGCATAGGGAATTCTCGTGCGAAAAAGGTTATTTGAGAAACAGCAAAACGAGCGCCTTAGTACGCTCCAATGTTCGTCCCGTCGCTGGCTGCTCCTATCGCAGGGCTCCCGGGCTGGAGGTGGTAATCGTTGTCAGAAATACCCGCGGGCGAGGGGCCCACGTAGTTGTATTTCACCCACTTGGGGTCGCCAAATAGATTGCCGTTGCCGGGCCATTGGCGGCCTTTGATCTCGGTGTTCCCACTCTTTCCCTTCACCCAAACATCGACAATTGCGGGGGGATCCATCGCCCAAG
>CAIKAA010000597.1 GCA_903825275.1 uncultured Fibrobacterota bacterium
GTCCAGAAGGGGCCAAATTCGGGCCAATCCGGCCGACTAATTACCTTGTCCCCTGGAGACTCTCAGACCACCAGGGGACCCGGCCGCTTTGCCCCGAATTGACTGGCCGCTTTCGCCGAATTTCGCAGAGAATGGCCTTCGAATATTCCGGGGTACGGCTGTTGGAGGTAGTTCGCAGCCAATCTAGGGCGACCTTCTTGAACGTATTCTCAGTTCGCTCCTTTTCTTTCTGAGCCTCGACATCCTGTTGCTTCTTCTCGTCGACCTTTGTTTTTCGGATTTCGCTTGGATCCTCTCCACGGGAAATTAAGCCCCTTAGACGATCGACCTCTGCACGTGCAGCTTTCACGGAGATCGATGGGTATCCTCCGCCAGAAAGTGTGAGGTTACGTCGTTCCCCATGTATCCGGTATCGGTAAATCCAGCGCTTTGATCCGTCAGGCATGACGAGCATGGTCAATCCGCCCCCATCAGTGATGGTGTACTGCTTGGCTTCGGGCGCCGCATTCCGGTAGGCCGTTTCGGGTTTCTTGACGGATAGCTTTGGCATTTTGGGTATTCCTGACGATGGAAATTCAGAGGATGTCAGGTAGACGCTCTCAGAATGCCCAAAATATACCCAAAATTTGCGGATGCTGCCGTTGCTCTCCGGACCTCAATGAACGTGACGACCCTTGAAAAGCCGTTTAATTACTGATTTTCTGGCTGATTTCTGAATGTTCGCGAACACTGGCGAACGTTGTTTTAATGGGCCTTCCCGGACTTGAACCGGGGACCAAGCGATTATGAGTCGCGTGCTCTAACCGACTGAGCTAAAGGCCCCTAAAATCAAAGGGAATGAAAAGGTAGCACCAAGTCATCTCCGGTCGACCAAGCGATGATGAGTCGCGTGCTCGCAACCGACTGAGCTAAAGGCCCCATCCAGGAAATTTCTTCCTGATGAGCCCGCGATCAGATGTTGGTGGCCACGACGCTTTCCGGCTTGTCCTGGAACTCGGCCAAGATGAACTGGAATTCTTCGTGGACCTTCTGGAAGGCGCTCACGATGTCTGGATCGAAGTGGGATCCCGAGGATTTCAGGATGATGTCCGTCGAGGCTTGGAGTCCGAAGGCCGGTTTGTAGCAGCGCTTGGTGGTCAGGGCATCCCACACATCGGCCAAGGCGACAATTCTACCGTACATGGGGATTCCTTCGCCGTGCAGGCCATCGGGGTATCCCGAGCCGTCCCATTTTTCATGGTGGCTGCGGGCCACGACTTGGGCGATCCGCAACATGGGACTGGTGGCATCCGATAGGATTTTGGCTCCGATTTCGGAATGGCGACGCATGACCAGAAACTCTTCGGGGCTCAGTTTGCCGGGTTTGAGCAAGATTTGGTCGGGGATGCCGATCTTGCCGATGTCGTGCATCGAACTTGCCACGTAGAGATGGTCGATTTCATCCGGAGAAAGCCGCAGTTCCTTGGCCAAGGCCGCGCTGTAGGAGCGAATCCGCAGCACATGGTTGCCGGTTTCGTCGTCGCGCATTTCGGCGGCGCGCGAGAGGCGGGTCACGGTGTCCAAATTCGAGGCTTCCACTTGGCGCAAGGCCTCGCGCAGTTCGCGAGTGCGCTTTTCGACCAAATCCTCCAACCCTTTTTGGTACCGGCGCACTTCGTCCTTCAAGGCCCGTTTCTCGAGGGCGTTGTGGATCGACATGTGCACCTGTTCCAGGTGGATGGGCTTGAGGATGAAGTCGTAGGCCCCTTCTTGCATCGAGGTGACTGCCAGACCGATGTCGGCGTATCCAGTAAACAGAACCGCCGCGATATGGGGGTAGTGACGGCGCACGAAGCGCAACAAATCGGTTCCGGATTTGCCTGGCATCCGGATGTCGGAAAGCAGCACGTCAAAAGGTCGCTGGGACAGAATGGCACAGGCCTCATCGTAATTGCTAGCGATGGAAACGTTGAATTTGCGCAAGATCAGGTAATCTTGGATCACCTGACAGATCGCAAATTCATCGTCCACCACAAGGATCCTTGGCACTTCGAGTTCCATTCAGGTCTCCTATCAGGTTGTCACTATACCAGTGCTTTTGGGGGTGCGCAAGTTCCGAACGCGAAGTGGGCCAGATTCTTGGAAAAAGTTGCCCGCCGTCAAAGCCGTGCTATCTTTCCTCCTCCCCCAAACGGGGCGGTCTGGGCGGTTGGCCTAAGCGCCTAGGGTGGGATCTACGGGGTGTGGCTCAGCTGGTAGAGCGCTACGTTCGGGACGTAGAGGTCGCACGTTCGAATCGTGTCACCCCGACTCAAATTTGAATCCCCAAACGGCTGTCCCCCTAGGATGGCCGTTTGGCTATCCAGCCCCCAATCCTTGTGGGTATGTCTCAGCAGGCAGAGCGCTACGTGCCCCGCACCCCTACCCCGCAGGCGGCTCGAATTCTGCGAGATCTTTTCGCAGGACATCCAGTTGCTTCCAGTTTTCTCGTTGTAGCGCGACCGCTTTGCGCACCAACAGCTCCAGATGGCGTAAGGCTTGGGCTTGGCCGTGGCGGACCGAGGGAATCAGGGAAAGCATGATTTCCACATCTTCGGGGTACATGTGCGGGGCCATGAATTGGCGGAATCGCGCTTCCGCCTCGACCGCTTCGGGACTGGTATCCGAGGCGTAAAACATGTCGGGAAGGATTTCACGCAACAGGTGATTTTCCACGTCACCCACGAAAGTCAGGAGGTTCGGCTTGTCGGTGACAGGATCTGGCAGAGCCAAGCGCTCCAGCATCTGTTCGATTTCGAGCTGCAGGACCGTTCGCTCTTGTTCCCGATACCGAGCTTGGTACAGGATCGGGAAGGCATTTACGGCCATGTGGGCGAATTGAAATTCGGAAAATTCCCCCAAGTACACCACATCTCCGGGGATTTCGAGGGCGGAGTCGAGACTGTCCAGGCGAATCACCTTGGCCGGAATCGGCAGGAATTCCGAATCGCCCATGGAACGCAGTTTCTTCCGGACTTGTTCGGGATCCAAGGCTCCTTCCAAGCCTCCATTTTCCCGTGCCTGTTCGATCATCTCCTCGATCCCGCGCTCCATCGAGAGGCCAAATTCTGTCCGAAAAAAATCGGCCATGGTCTTTTGGTCGCGATAGTTTCCTTGCACGGAAAGCAAATCATTGTGGGTCATGGAGGACGCGGCATGACTTTCGGGAAGCGGAGGATTCAGTTTCGCGATGGCCACCAAGCGACCATCGAGTTTGGCTGGATCCCCGTGCAAGAATTGGAAAAGACCAATGTCCATCCCCTCAACCTAATTTCCCAAAAGTGCCGGGACGGCGACCAGAGTCAAGTCAGTGGAAGATTCCCTGCCGCTTCCATTTCTGGTTGGCTCTCGATTATTGGAGTTAGCGGATTGCTGTTGGGAGGCGTGTTTGGTAGGTTAACAGTGTAAATCAACCGATTGGGGAGCATGTCCACTCAGCATCGATCCGAGACATCCGAGCCGACCAAGCCCCAGGAAGCGGTCGTGACTGAGGAGATTCGATTCCGTCCCAAGCGGGATCCCAAGGAGCTTCGCGCCATCATTTTGCAGGAAGCCGGGGCTCTCTTTTTGGACCTGGGGTACGACCAATTTTCCATGCGCAAGGTTGGGGCTCGAATCGGGTATTCGGCGACCACCATCTACCACCACTTCCAGGACAAGGAAGCCTTGCTCCTGGCTCTGCTGGGCGAGGCCTTCTGCAGTTTCCGCCAGACTCTGGACGATGCCTATGCCAGCACGGACGACCCCGTGGCAAGGTTGGCGGCCATCGGGCTCGCCTACATCCGCTATGCCCAAAACCATCCGGTCTACTACAGCCTCATGTTTTTACGCCGCCCCGATTACTTGTTGCATCGGGAACAAGAGTTGTTTCATGGAACGAACAACGGACTGGACACCTTGATGAAAGCCGTGGTGGAGATGCAGGCTTTGGGGTACTATCCAGGCCATTCTTCCGAGGCCGTCGCCCATTCTTTGTGGGCCAGGACCCACGGGATTGTGGCTTTGGGATTGACCGTATTCCAGGGCAAGCCGGAGATCTTCGAAGCGGCGATTCGGGCGACCTTGCAATTCGATCCCAAGAAGCCGAACGAAGCGGCAAGGGACCAAAATCCAAAAACGTCACCTCAAGGTGACATTTCCGGGGACTCCGTGTGTTGAAGAAATCAGAAACCTTCCAAAGGAATCGGAACTTTATGAATCGACAAATTGGATGGATGGGAAGCACGGGCTTGGTCCTTGCCGCATTGGCCTTTTCCCAGACCGGCGAAATCGTCCCCAAAACGCAAGCCCCGGAACCGACCCAGCCAGCCAGCCTGGCAAAAGATTCCTCAGGGGTTCGGACTGCATCGATGGCGACAGATTCTGTCCATAATCAAATCTTGGAGCCCGTCGCCAAACCGGATTCGACCCACGCCGGGCCCGTGGCCAATGTGGATTCCGTCCGGCGCGGCCCTCGCGTGCCTTTGGTGGTTCGCGGCCTGGCTCCGAAAGGCTCTCAGGTCACCTTGGACGGGGTAATCGCCCAAATGGACTCGATGGGAAAATACCAGGCCACCCTGTTCACCGACAGCCTTTCACGTCTGGCCAACCCCTTCGAGCTGTGCCTGAATCTTTCGGGGCAGGCACTTTGCACCAAAGTCCGGCCCCAAGGATTCGACACCCTGGATGTCGCGCCGCTGGAAATCAAGATCGATTCGGTCGTGGAAACCCGCGATACCATCCGCACCTTCGTGGACACGGCAAAATTTGACAGCGCCGCCTTGAAATCGACAGAAGGACCCAAAGTGATCCAGTCGTCGGCGGGCCGCACGGTGACCATCAAGGGGAAACGCAGGCCTCCGCGCATCCTGGGGCAGGAACGGGTGACGATCCAGACCATCAAACGCCTTCCCGGCTTGGCCGAGCCCGACGTGATCCGCGCGGTGCAGGCGCTTCCGGGGGTGGTGCAGTCATCAGACTTCTCGACCAAGGTCTACGTGCGCGGTTCCGGCTCCGACCAAAACCTGATTCTCTTCGACAACGCCGTGGTCTACTCGCCAAGCCATTTCGGTGGTCTGTTCAGCACCTTCTTGGCCGACGCCACCGGGGGATTGGACTTTTACAAGGGCGGATTCGAACCTCGGTTTGGAAACCGACTGGCTTCGGTGCTTCTGGTGAGTTCGAAGGTCGGGGGCACCGAGCGCGATAGCGCCCGTGACACGAATTCCTGGGTGCGCAAATACGTCGACAAAGGGGTTCGCGCCACGGAATCGGTCTTTACCACAGCCCCTTCCGACAGCCTTGCCAAAGTCAAAACCCAAAGCTCGGTGCGGATGACCACCTTCTCGGGAACGGTGGCCACCGATGGCCAGCAAGGCGACGTTTCCTGGGCCTTCGCAGGTCGCCGAACTTGGATCGGCGCAGCCTTGGCCGAAGCTCGCAAGGCCAAGCTGACCGATTTGCAGTTGGATTACGATTTCTGGGACATCCAAAGTTCGGCCGCTTGGGGGCACGCGGGCGACACCGTGCGCGCTTCCATCTACTCTGGACGCGACAAACTCAATTTCAACCCGTTCGCGGTCGATTGGGGAAATCTCGCGGTTCCGGTGAATGTCCGCAAAAAGCTTGGGGACGACTTCACTTTCCTGGGGTCGGCGAGTTACTCCAAATATGACCAGACGGTGGCGTTCGGCAATATTTTCCAGTTCTACAATGACATCGGGACCTGGAACGCCCGCACCGATCTCCAATGGGATCCATCGCCATTCCATCGCCTGTTGGGTGGTTATGAATTCAATCGCTTCGATGTGAACTTCACCCAGGACATCCAAGTGGCTTCGGTGTCCGACACCTCCATCACCCAATCCACCTTGCACTCGGGGTTTGTGCAGGATCGGTGGACATTCGACACCACCAAAAGCGCAACGTTCGGTGTGCGCGGCTACTGGTCGCCCGACCTGGGGGACAACGGGATCGCCTTCGATCCTCGGGCCAGCTTCACTTGGCGATTCGCACCCAATTGGAAGGCCGATCTGCATTTGGGCCAGTATACCCAATTCATGACAAGCCTCAAATTCACCGACGTGGAGATCCCCACCGAATTCTGGTACGCCGCCCAAAAGCCCATGGAACCCACGACGCAAGAGTTGACGGCGTTCGGCATCGAACGCCAGAATTGGGGCCCGCTCGGGCTGCGCGCCACGCTGGAAGGCTACTACAAGAATATCCACGCCATTCCGTTGCTCTACCAGACCCAGACCTCTGCGAAAGAAGACTCCATCGCCAAGGCCACTGGCGAAGATTATTTCGCGCGCAACTTCCAAAAGCTCGACGGCTGGTCCTCGGGCTTCGAAGTCGGACTCAACAAGGACGACGGCTGGTGGACAGGATCTGTCAGCTACGCCTTGTCCTGGGCCGTGTTGCTGCAGCGAGATTTCCAAAACGCGGTACAGACGGCGACCTTCCAGCCCTATTGGGCGGATTGGGACCAGCGCCACACCTTCAAGGCCACGGGCTGTTTGAATTGGATCGGGCGCAAGTCCGAAGAAGCCCTTTCGGTCCACAAGATGTGGGCGGGAGATTTCTACCGCTCCAGCTTCCAGCTCAACCTGAATTCCGGCTTGCCGTACACCGATTACGATAGCTACGACCGCCTGCACGAGCCCATGCAAGGAGTCGATGGAGGATCAGGTTCGGGAGGCCCGGTTCCCGGAGTGAAGGACAACACCCTCACCTTCGCGCGACCCAAGAACGTGTCCCGCAAACCCGGTTATTTCCGATTGGATTTCACGCCCATCGATTGGGGACGCACCGGCAGGTGGCGGTTCTACTACACCATCATCAACATCACCGACGCGACCAATCTGTACGCGGTGACCTTCAACACGGGGAAGAATCCTCCGGAGCGTTCGGAAATCAACCAGTTCCCGATCCTCCCCTTCTTTTTCGGTTACGAATACCAGTTTTAAGGAGCGACATCATGAACTCCAAACTTTTCCTTTTGGCCTCGTTCTTTACCCTTGCGGCCTGCGACGGTCCCTGGAACGTGAGCCCCGCCGATTACACCCCACCCGAACCGGTGCTGCGCCTGTCCCTGTTTGCGGTGGGCGGCAAGCCCTTCGACACCCTTTGGCTGGAGCGCACCCAGCCGATCGATTTGATCTACGACTCCACCCGCGCCTTTGTGCAATCGGCAACCATCCAGATCGTCGATCCCCTCGATGGCTCGAAGGTGGTCGATTACGCCCAGGTTCCCGGAAGTGCCGTGGCTTGGACCGCGACCAGCCGGGTGTTGCCGGTGGCCGGCAAGCGCTATCGGTTGCTGGCCCATGTGGTGTGGAACGCCGACAAAAATTGGCCGTCCTCCAAGACGGTGATCACCACCGACTTGGTTGCCGACGCCAAGGTTCCCCAAAGCTGGGGGGTGGAATCGGCCGCCTTGGTTCCGGTCGAGAACCTGATTCCGGCCCTGTCCAGTGGTGCCGATGTGGGAGACAGTGCGACCTTGCTGGCTCCGCTGGAGAAGGATCGTCCCGGCACTTTGGCGAGATGGCTGTTCACCAGCGCCATGCTTGACAGCCTGCGCCAGGGATTGCCGGTCTTTCGCACGCTCCATTCGGGCGACTCGATCTGGTACATTTCTGACGACCAGCACATGGTCACCAACCCCGACGGAAAGCTGGTGCAACGCGCTTACCGGGAAATTCTGTTCAACCAGCATCCTGGTCCCGATTTTGGCGGGGTCTTCGCGGTGGAACGGTTCGACATCAACCGAGCGAGAATTCTCGATCCCCTTTCCAAGGAAATTTTCGCAAGCAGTGGTAAAAAGGGGTTTAAACAAGCCGATTCTGCCCAATTCTTTCAGCCGGGAGTCACTCGTTACGCCTTCGGCCCTTACCCAGCCTTCTCGCCCGATCTTTTTGGCTGGCCTCGGATCTATCCGTTCAGCAATCTCACGCTGGCCTACACCGGACTCAACACGATCTACTTCTATTCGGTCGAGCAGGCCTACGTGATCTACCAGTCCCAACTGATGAAGCAAGCCTCCGGAAGCTCTTCGGCCATTCCCTACAGCAATGTCCAGGGAGGAACCGGGTATTTCACCATGGCCTTGGTCGACAGTTTCCAAATCAACCTGATGGCAACGGGTGTCGACACATTTTCGGTCCAAGCCCTGCACGGCGCCGCTTGCCGAAATGAATGGAAAAGTTCAGTCACCGACCACACTCCGTTCGATTCTCTTGTAGCTTGCAAAGGCATCGATTTTCGCGGATAGGTCATCCCCCCCAATGATCGTCCTAGCTAACCTTCCAACTGGCATTGTTCCACTCGCATCCGCTCTGAGGAGATCTTCAACATGAACGCCAATTTCATCGGGGTCATTGCTCCGGTCCTTTTCACCATCGAAATCGCCCTCTACGTGCTCTTGGTCTCGTTGGGCGTCACCGGATTGGTCCTCTTTATCTGGCGCTGGAATGCGCTGTCGGTCGCCAAGGGCGATGCCGCCAAGTGGAAGAAGCTGCTTTCCCAAGATCTCGCCAAGGGATCCAATCTCGACCACATCCAGGTGACCGTGGAAGAAGAACGCACCTACCCAGGACGCGTGGTCAAGCTCGGCAAGGATTCGGCGGGTTTGTCCCCCGAGGCCCTCGACAAGGTCTACGACGTCCAGGAATCGGCCGAGCGTCGCCATCTGGAATCGGGCGTTTCCTTTTTGGGCACGGTGGGCGCGAATGCTCCCTTTCTGGGCTTGACAGGAACTGTCTTGGGGATTCTGATCGCCTTCAACAAGTTCGCCCAAGCCGGCGGCAAGGGATCCACCGACGTGATGGTGGCGATCGCCCGCGCCTTGGTCGCGACCGCGTTGGGCCTGATCATCGCCATCCCGGCGGTGGTGGCCTTCAATATTTTGAAGAACAAGATCAAGGGGATTTTGGACAGCTCGCGCGAAGTGCGCGGGTTGGTGGTGGCGCGCAGCCTGAACGCCGCCGCCAAGGAGAAGTGAGATGGCCGCGGCGACTTCTGCCGACGAAGAGATCATCTCGTCCATCAACATCACGCCACTGGTCGACATCTTCCTGGTCCTTCTGATCATCTTCATGATCACAAGCTCGGTGATCGACCAACGCGAGATCGCGCTCCAAGTCCCCAAGGCGGCCCACGCCGGCCAGCAAGCGCCCAAGGCTTCGGGCCTGGTGGTCGACAAGGAGGGGAACACCTACTTGGATGGACAGAAAATGGACTCGGCGTCCATCGCGGCGGTTTTGCGGGCTGCAGTGTACCGCGATCCAGACCACCAGGTCTTGATCGGCGCCGACCGTGACCTCAAGTACCAAAACGTGGTGGACATCATCGACTTGGTGCGTGGGGCGGGAATCACCAAGTACGCCCTCAAGGTGGTTCGCCCGTGACCCCAGTCCTTCGCAACCGCATCCGCCACCGGGGGGTGTTGGCGCCATCGCCCAATGGGTTCCACCTGCCCGAAATTCCCCGCCGGGGAATTGGGTGGAGGGAGCTGATTTGGGCGTTGGTGTTCCTGGGTGCCTGGGCGAGTCTTTTTTCGATGTCCTTGATCTTTCGCGACTCCATTCCATTGGACGAATTGGTGACGATCGTGGATGTGAAGGAACCGCCCCCGCCCCCGCCACCACCGCCCAAGGAAGAGCCCGTCAAACCCAAGGATATCGAGCCACCCAAACCTGTGCCTCCCGATCCCGACCAGCCTCCTCCGCCACCATCCAGCCTGCCGCCACAGCCGCAATTTGGACTTCCGGAAGACGCGACCTCGGCCAACGGAGGCTTTGCCGTGGCGACGGGCAATTCGCTGATGACAAAACCTGACGAGGTGGTCAAGAAGCCGCCTGTGGCGACCGCCTTGCCACCGGCACCTCCAATCCAGTCGAGTTTTGACGCCCAAGTGGTCCAAGAAATACTCCCTGAATACCCAGCTTGGGCTGAAGAACAGGGCGTTCAAGCGGTGGTGGATGCGATGATCACTCTGGATGAAAAGGGGAAAGTTTCCGATTTCAAGATCTTGCGATCGGCAGGCAATGATTTTGATGTGTCTGCCCGACGCGCCATCTATGCCACAATTTTCAAACCTCTAATCGACCATGGAAAACCTGTGCCTTGCCGGATTCGATACAAATTCAAATTCCAATTGTAACCGGACGTCGGTTCCGCCAGAAGTACAACGTCGAGATTTGATCGAGATCGCCGCCCTTGGCGGCGATCGCCAAATTCACGCCCTCGCGACAGGTCCCTTTTGAGCGACAAGTTGTGGGATTTGAATGACCTACAGCCTCAACGTCGGGCCGAAGGGTCTCGATGTTTGATGGTCTTGGTCCGCGTCTGCCGCAATCCTTCCACCTCAGCCAGGGTCAGGGGCCGCACACTTCCCTTGGCGAGTTCGCCGAGCTCCAGGTTCCCGATGCGCAGGCGGACCAAGCGTAACACCCCAAACCCAACCCGCTTGAGCAAGCGCCGGATCTCGCGATTTTTGCCTTCCTGCAGCACGATCTCGACCCAAGACCCTTTAGGATCCCCTTGCAGAGCTTTGACAGAAATTGCCCGAAGGAGATCTCTCTCGTCCTGGATCCCCTCCGTCATCCGCTGGATTTGGTCGGTTTCCAGGTTCCCGTCGATGCGCACGTGGTAGGTTTTCGAAACCCGGTTGGCCGGATCCAACAGAGCGCTCGCCCAACGCGTGTCGTTGGTGAACAACAACAACCCTTCGCTCTCCATGTCTAGACGCCCCACGGGCCCCACATGGGGAAGATCCAAACCGTCCAGACACTTGTAGACGGTCGGGCGCCCCTGTGGGTCGTCGGCTGTCGTCACCAGTCCGCGCGGCTTGTTGCACATCAGGTAGATCGGGGCCTTGTTTTCCAGCGGCAAACCGTTGATCAGGATCTCGTCGGTTTCCCACGTGAGCCATTCGGGGTCGCGGACGATGCGCCCGTTCCAGCTCACCACCCCTTGGGCGACGAGCCTTTGGGCCTGGCTGCGCGAGGCGTATCCGGCGCGTTGGATGGCTTGGGCCAGACCGAAATGTTGGGAGGTTTTCAGAACCATCAAGGTAATTCGACGCCAAACTCTGGTCGAGAAAGATGGGCGGTAAACAAAAGGGGACAAACCGTACTCAAGAGGGGAACAAAACTCGAAGGATGCGGTTCGGAAGGGATGGCGAGATAAATGGGAAAGATCTATCCTCTATTCAGCTATAAAACCCCTCCAAAGGACTTGTTCCATGAAAGCCATCCGCCGATTTCCCTCCTGGTTGCCCCGGCAGCTCGAAAGCCTGGTTTTCTCCCTGTTCGCCTTGATTTGGACCGCGAGCTTGAGCGGTTGCCAAGAACGCGTCGCGGTCTCCCCCACCCAACCCGTCGCCCAAGACAGCGTAGCGGCCAAATATGGTGTGATCACTCCTCCCAAAGACAGCGTGGCCGTCAAATACGGAGTCATCACGCCCTCCAAGGACAGCGTGGCGGCGAAATATGGTGTGATCACTCCCCCAAAAGACACGGTGGTCAAGGACACCTCGATCGAGATCATAAAGCCCTTGTATGGCGTCATCGACAGGCCTCGTGCTTGGTATGGAACGACCACGCCCATCCAATTGGACTCTGTGAAATACATTCCAATCGACAGCATCAAAGCGCCTGCCACAGGAGACTCCACCAAGGTGAGCTTGGGCGGTTTGGACTCCGAATCATCGGGTGAAGGGAAGGGTGAGGCGTGACGAAATCGGTCGCCACCTTGCCCCTTGGCAGAAAGGTGGCTTTGGAAACCTACCGCCTCCACCGCGCTTTGCAGACGCGTTCGCACCGTTTGCGGTATCTCTTTTGGGAATGCACGCTTCGCTGCAATCTGTCGTGTAGTCATTGCGGCAGCGATTGCATCAGCACCTCCGACGTTCCCGATATGGCCTTGGAAGAATTTCTGGGAGTTTTGGACAAAATCTGCCCTAGCATCGATCCTGCTGGAACCCTGATCGTGATCACCGGGGGCGAGCCGTTGGTGCGCCAGGACCTGGAGGTCTGCGGAGCCGCTTTTCGCGATCGCGGATTTTCCTGGGGAATGGTCACCAATGGATGGGCCATGACCGAGGAGCGTTGGATCAAGCTGGTGGATTCGGGGATCAAATCGTTGACGGTCAGCTTCGACGGGCTGGAAGAGACCCATGACGATTTCCGTCGCCGCAAGGGTTCCTGGAAGCGAGCCGCGAGGACCTTGGAATTCGCCTCGGCCACCCAAGGCCTCACCTTCGACGCAATGACCTCGGTGACGCCTCGAAGCTTGCGGGAGCTGTCCGAAATCCGCAAAATTCTCGTGGAGATGGGTGTCAAATATTGGCGACTGGACATGATCTTTCCCAAAGGCCGCGCCAAGCAACACCCAGAATTATTCCTTTCCGACGAACAGTATGTGGAAATGATGGAATTTTTGCGTGAGACGCGCGAGCAGGGCCAGATTTCGGCCGAGTGCGGATGCGACGGGTACCTGGGCGCCTACGAAGGCCTGGTTCGCGACACTCCATTCTTCTGCCGGGCCGGCATCAACATTGGATCGGTGTTGTGCGATGGCTCGATTTCGGCTTGCCCCAGCTTGCGCGCCGATTATATCCAAGGAAACATCCGCCAAGACGACTTTTTGGATGTCTGGGAAAATCGTTTCCAGGTGATGCGCAACCGAAACTGGGCCCAATCCGGAAGCTGCCAATCCTGCAAGGATTGGAAATACTGCAACGGCAACGGACTTCATCTTCGCGACGAGAAATCCGGCGAGCTCGCCTTCTGTCACCTGGAACGACTGGAGAAAGGTCTGTCTTCCTCCATGGCAAAAGACTGGTATAACTTGTAATTTAGAAGCCATATGTCTATATTGTAATGCATGTACTTCCGAGTATGGGAAAGCGAACTGAAAAGAAAGTTGGCGAATTTCCCGATTGTGGCGATTCTGGGGCCCCGCCAATCGGGGAAAACCACCTTTGCGCGGCGTCATTTGCCCGATTGGGCGTACTTGGACCTGGAACGTCCGTCGGACCGGCGGCCGTTGGAATCGGACATCGAAGGGCGACTGCGAAATCTCGGGGACCGGGTGATTTTGGACGAAGCCCAAAGGTTGCCCGAATTGTTCCCGGTCCTGCGCGCCTTGGTCGACGAGGATCGTTCGAAGAAAGGGCGCTGGGTCTTGCTGGGATCGGCCTCCTTCGATTTGGTTCGCGGAATTTCGGAGAGCTTGGCCGGGCGCATCGCCTTCATCGAGCTGCCGGGGTTGCAATTGCAAGAGGTCGCGAAACCCGATGAACAGAATTTGTCCAACCTCGTGTTGGACCGCTGGTTTCGCGGCGGGTATCCCGAAGCGTTTTTGCAGGACGACGACGTTTCGCGGACCGATTGGTTCGAGGCCTACGAGAAGACCTTCGTGCAACGCGACGTTTTGGAGCTGGGCCTTGGGGTTCAAGCCTCCACCGTGGCGCGACTGTGGGCCATGATGGCGCACGGGGCGGGCGGCATCTGGAACGCCTCTAGTTTTGGGGCTTCGTTGGGAACAAGCTACCACACGGTGAACCGATATGCGGAACTTCTGGAAGGATCTTTCCTGATTCGTCGCTTGTCGCCTTGGTACGCCAACATCGGAAAGCGCCTGACCAAAAGCCCCAAGATCCTTTTCCGCGACACGGGGCTGTTGCATTACTTCCTAGGGATCAAAGACCGAAAGATTTTGGATGTCCACCACTTGCGCGGACATTCGTGGGAGAATTTTGTGGTGGAGGGGTTGATCACCCGCTTCACCCGGGAACAGCCCGGGACAAAATTTGGCTATTGGCGGACCCTGGCGGGAGCGGAAGTGGACCTGATTTTGGAAAACGCGGGCCGGATCGTTCCCATCGAGGTGAAACTGCACACCTCGCCCGTCGCCAAAGACCTGCGGGGCCTCTCGCAATGCATCCAAGACTTGGATGCGAAGACAGGAATTGTCGCCCACGGCGGGAGCCAGACCTACTCGATCGGCGGGAAAATCCAGGCGATTCCGGCTGCCGAGTTGTTGGCGGGAAAAGCCGAGTTGGGGTGGTAGATTTGCCCCCAGCCCGCGGCACAGGACATTATTTGTCTGGCCAAAACAGTTGGAAGAGAATTGGGGTGATCCGCATTCCCGGAATTGCGCAGATCGACAATGGTGGCGTCCCCAACCAAGCAACGCCAAGGTGACACGCCAAGCGGTTGCATTCTATTCTTAAGACACTGTGGAACCCAACCCTGTTCGCCCCCGCTGAATCGCCGGTATTTTCCTTTTTCATTTGGTCCTCGCGGCGCTCAACACCGTGCGCCTGTCATGGCTTGCCTTCCATGAATCGTGGGATGGTTTTTTTGATCCGATCCTCCTTCAGGTGCCGGACGCAAAGGCTTTTTACCGGGTGGTCACACCTAGCACCGAACCGATCGAATCGCTTGCCTCGCCAGGTACCTCACAAGCCAATCCCTCCCACAGCGGATCGACCAAAAGCTGATTCGTTCTAGGATCGCGAATGTTGAAAAGGCCGTACCAGAGGCCCTTCCCACCCCGAGCCTTTCGTATTACCTTACCTGCTGGGTGAGTGGTCCGGACTGCATTTCCGAGAACCTTTCCTCCGATCCACCCCGGAGAGCACATCAAGGCCGCTAGGTCTTGTCTCTCACGTTTACCCCGGAGCCAGAAAATGATCAAAGCCATTCCAGAAACCAAGCAGGATCTGTTCGAACCTTTCGGAGAACTGATTCGTCTGTCGCGGTCGCAAATTTTGCAAACGGTGGATACCATCCAGGTCGAGACTTGTTGGCAGATGGGGCGTCTCCTGGTGGAATGCGAGCAAGGCCGCAATGCCCGGACAATGGGCGGGACCCGATTGTTGTCCACCCTGGCCAAGAACCTGACCGATGAATTCGGCAAGGGGTTTGACATCGCGAATTTGCGAAGGATGGGAGCCTTCTTTCAAGTCTTCCCGAATTGGGAGTCTGTCCGGACTGGCTTGAGTTGGGCCCACTACCAGATCCTGTTGCGAGTAGACAACCCGATGGCTCGGAAATGGTACATGAATCAAGCGGCGGACCAGAACTGGAGCGAGCTTGTTTTGAAAAGTCAGATTGAGAACCATTGTTTCGACCAATTTCTGTCAAACCACAATCTGATTTTCGTGAATCCCCAGCAAAAATCCAACATCGGCACCTTGACTCCTCGCGAGAATTCCCGAGACCTGACAGATCTTGAGTGTTTCGGGAATCTTCAGGCAGAGCCAATTCCTGAATTGGAGCTTAAACCCTTCTTGATCGACCATTTGCAAAAGTTTTTTATGGAGCTGGACAAGGGCTTTGCGTTCCTCGGCCGCCAACAACGCCTGCGCACCGATTCGAAGGACGTGGAAATCGACCTGGTGTTTTACCACCACCTGCTGAAATGCTTTGTGCTCTTGGATCTCAAACCGGGAGAGCTGACTCTCCAAAGTATTGGGCAAATGGACCTGTATGTGCGCAGGTATGATTACCTCAAGCGAGGTCCGGACGACAACTCCACTGTTGGGATTCTGCTTGGCTCGCATAAAGGGGCAACCGTCGCGCGAATGACCGTGGTCCACGAACAAGATCTGCCACGGGCTAAAAAGTTCAAGTTGTGGTTTCCCACGGAAGATGAATTGTGCCATGAACTGGATCGCGCCCGGGCGCGCTGGGTCGAGCGTTCGGCAAAAAAGAACTCCCGGTAACTTAAGCCTTTTCGCTCAACCTTTCCATCGGCTTTGCAAAATTCGATGAGGTGAGGTCGGGATCAAATTTGGATCTTTGCTGGCATGAAAAAATCAGCGGCGTTGGTGGGAGCCTCGGGGCTCGTGGGTGCACAACTGCTCGATCAACTGCGCGACATTCCGCGGCTGGAGGTTTGGTCGCGACGACCCATCGACCTTCCCGCCAATGTTCGTGCGACGGTCGCTTCCCAGCCACCGGTCGAGTCGGCCCCCTTTTGGGAGGTCGAGACCCTGTTTGTCGCGTTGGGAACCACCATTGCCAAAGCGGGAAGCCGTGACGCCTTCGCGGCGGTGGACCTGCAACTTGTGCTCGAATGCGCGCGGCGCGCTCGCCACTCGGGGGTGACAACCTTGGCCTTGGTTTCTGCCCTAGGGGCCGATCCGGATTCCCGAATTTTCTACAACCGGATCAAAGGCCTGGCCGAAAAGGGCGTGCGGGAATTGGGGTTTCCCCGGGTGGTCATCGCGCGCCCCTCCTTGCTGTTGGGCGATCGCCAAGAGTTTCGCGCGGGGGAATGGATCTCGCGAAAGTTGATGGGTCCCGTTCGCCAGCTTCTGCCCCGCTCCATTCGCCCCATCCGCGATGCGGAAGTCGCTCGTGCCTTGGTGAACAGCGCGAAAGAGTCCGGCTGGTCGGGCGTGCGGATTTTGGAGAATGGGCAGATGGTCGGGTGAGATTGGGGAAGGCTCCGCCTTGAGGCCCGAACAAAACGACAGATTCTGTCTGTTTTGTTCTTGGCGCTTTGGTTCTTGCTAAGCAGCCCCCACATCACAAAGTCCTAAGGCCGCGTCAGGGGCGGTCCTCACGCAATTGCCGAAGTTCGTCAAGGATTTGAGTCGCCGTCCGAGCTGCGCCTTTGGCCGAGCCCAGCCTGGAAAACATCGAGAAGGCTGGCTTTACGGATTCTTCGATCCGGCAAATCAACTCGGCTTTCATGCCTTCCTGAAGCAACGGGTGCTGGAGCGAAACTCGCCCTCCTGCATCGACCAAAACGTCTTGTCGAATCACGGTACTCATGCATTGGAAGATACTCTCCTTCACAAGGATGAAGCAAGGTGGAAGTTCCCAAGTAGAATCATCGACGCCATCGCCGGATCCAATCCAACACCAGCCGACTCGACACCTGGCGGGATGCAAGCTGTCCCTGACCTTCAGCGGATCTTGGAGAATGGCCAGATGGTCGGGTGAGATTGGGGGGAGGCATTTGCGCGTCCGTCAAGTAGCCCGTTCCAGGCAAAGGTGGCGAGAAGATTCGCGGGGTAACAAGTGCGATTTGTTTGGTGACAGTTTGTGTCTAATCCTTGATGCACCGGGCGGAATAGGCGTCATCCAATGAATTCCTGAACGATTCAAGGGAAGCCATGCCATAGCTGAGAGACTTGAACTCTGCCAAGCCTCCTTGAATTTCGGTTGCGCTCCACCAATAACTGATTCTTGTCGCATCCAGGAATGACTTTCCCCATCGGAGTCCTGCAGGCAAGCCTCGGAAACCAAAAATGTCCCATCCACCGAAACCATCTGAAAATTGCTTCCATCCAGTCGTAGCCTTGAGAGCCAGTCCATACGGGTTCCATCCCACAATGTCGCTGTACTTGAGAGTTGGAGCAAAGCGACTCAAACTCACACGGTCATCCGCTGACAGTGCAATTTGAAGATCCTCCCATTCCAATTTTTTAGGAACATGCCAGCCACTTGGGCAAATCCCGCGAATTTTGGGGTAGAGATTCTGTTCACATGACCATTCCTTGCAAGAATCTGGGTAAAGGCACCCAATGTGAGGACAATTTAGGGGTAGATCCATCAATACAACCCATTGGTACAAACGACCGTACCGCGCTCCTTTAGTTGGATTCTCGTTCATGGAGTCGTATCCACCCTTCCCATTTGGATGAGTGATGTCCGGACCCCAATAAAACCACGAACTGTCCACCGCATAATTCAGGTTCTCTCCCATCCATGTCTGCGTGCCAATCCTCACCGTGCGGTAGGTCTGGCCATCGCGGTCATCGTGCAGCGATCCGTAATCAATCAAAGGATTCCAGGGAATCCCAGCGTCGTCTTTCCAGGCGGTGTCGATCTTAAAGAGGATGTTGCCCGAATCGCCTCCAACCGGAAGCACAACCAGTCGCTTGCCCTTCCAAAAAACCGTGAGCGTTTCGCTGTCGGCTGGCCCCATCGCCCGCGCAGCCAAAGGAGACACAGACCTCCTTCCTTCGCTCCAGACGGCGATGTTCCGCCCCGCTCCGTCCACGTTTCCAAACACAATCCTCGGTCGACTATTTTCGATCACCAGATGAGAGGCGACAGAAATTGACTTGGACAGGCGCGCCGCGACTCCGGTAGTGCGCGACAAAATCCATTTCCCATCCAAGCTGGTCGTGATCGAGTCGGTTTGGGTCTTGACCGCCACTCCGGGCAACGGAGTGCCGTTCAGGTCAAGGACCGTCCCGCTGAAGTTGGCCGCCAGCGCCAGGGCGGGAAGTGCGAAGAGGGAAAGGATTTGTTTCATGGCTGGGTTCCCATACGGGCTCAAGGAATGGATTGCGTGTGAAGAAGATCAGAGAGATCGGAAGATCTTGCAATGCCATGCCTGAAAATAATCCGGCCAAAATGTCCGGGGTTTTTGTGGGGTAGATCACACGGGCGAGGTTTTTCGAATCCAAATTGGGTGAATGCGGGATCCGCTCAACGACGAACTGCTCTGGACGGCGAAGGATTATCGCGAATTTCTTTCGCTTTGGTTAGAGCGCGAGAAGGTGCGGCGCCCGAATCTTTCTCTATACGCGCTGGGGAAAAAGCTCGCCCTGGACGCGAGTTTGTTGGGAAAGATCCTCGCGGGGGAGCGTCACTTGGCCACTTCGCGGATCCAGCCCATTTGCGATCTGGTGGGGCTTATGGGAAACCAAGCCGAATATTTCCGGCACCTGGTGCTGCATGCCAAATCCAAGACCGCTCGCGAGGCCCAGGCCTGCTTTGAACGAATGCAGGAACTGCGTCGGATCGCCCCGGTCCCTTTGGACGACGCCCAGGAATCCTACTGGGACAAGTGGACCCACATTGCCTTGCGGTCGCTGTTGGTGTGCGGGAATTTTCAGGACGACTGGGAAACGCTGGGCAAATTGCTCTATCCGCCCCAAACGGCGGCGGCCACCAAGCAGGCCATGCGGACACTGGAACGGTTGGGCATGATCGCCAAGGATGCCCAGGGCCATTGGCGACCCATCGAACCGTTCGTGCGCGACAGGCAGAGTTCGCAGACGCGGGCCTTGCGCAACTTCCATCGCCAATCGCTTTTGTTGGCCTTGGACGCCCTGGAAAAGCTGCCCACCACCCAACGCCACATCTCTTCGGTTTCCGTGGCCGTGGACGAGGCAAAATACCAGGAGCTGGTGGGCATGATCGAAGACCTGCGGTCGCGCGTCCTCACGCGTTCCAGCCTGGTCGAGCGGCCCCAGCGGGTGGTCCAACTCAATTTGCAGCTGGTGCCACTGGCAGGTCCCGGGATCACTCCCCCGGAATCTGTCTAGATTGGCACTGGATGAGAGCACAAGTGAAACACACCGCCCTTGGGTTCGCCTTGGCTTTGGCGGGATGCACGATGTCCCCGACCTCGGGCGGATCGGGAACCGATGCGGGGAATGCCGTGACCGTTTCGGCCCTTTCCCCCACTGGCCAAGCTCTGGCGGGAGCGCGAGTCGAGATCTGGCCTGCCGATTCCAACGCCACCTGGAACGCCGCCACGCCCTCTTTCCTAGCCACGACCGGCACCGATGGACAGGCGCACTTGCGGGTCCCCAGCGGTTCGTGGTCGGTGGTGGTGCGCAAAGACGGCAATGCCTACTGGCGTTTGTTGGATTCAAGCAACCGCGTGTCCGACACCTTGCGCCCAACGGCCAGGTTGGCGGGAATCTGGCACGGCGCGGAAGGACAGATTTTGTCCGCATTGGGCATGGGAAGTCAAACTCGCTGCGGCCCCGGTGGATTTTTCCAATTCGACAGTTTGCCGTGGGGGGATCTTTCCCTGCGCCTGACTGGCCTTGCCATCCTGCGAACCTTGGTGACAGTCGATCCCGGCACCCAGTCCATGGTCTTGGTGAAGTCAGATTCTGTCCCAGCAAAACTCGAAAGTCTTCCCGCCGACTCCTTGCTGCCTTGGGCGCCCAAACCCGTCCCCGCCGCGTTGCCCTCGTCGGCTTTGGGAGATACCGGCGCCTTTTCGATGGCCGTGCGATTGCAACGCACCGACACCACCCAACCGGTTTGGGCCATCAGTTGGACCGATGGGGATTCTTCGGGAGTGCGCGTGGGCTGGCAAGGCAGCGACACGGTCAACTTGGAAGTCAACGGAAGGCCACACCGCATTCGCGGCATTCCCTTGACCCAGAACTCCCAACAAGTTGGTTTGTCTTGGAACGGACGGTTGATCATCGTCTACCTGGGTTCCGACACGTTGCTCACCCTGACCTCGACCGCCCCCGTCAACCGCCATACCTGGAAAGCCCCTCTATTGGCAAGCCAAGGCGTGTCGAAGGTGGAATGGATCGCGTTCAAACGCGGCCTATTTACGGGCGATTGGCTGGTGAGGTTGTCGCGGCTTTAGGTCAAGGACAAACGCGTGTCAGGAGAAATGGCCGGGCTCGATCAGTGCGCCTTGCCCCAACTGGGCGCGATCCCGGCCTCGGCGACCAGCGGCACCGTTAGCACCAATGCTTCTTCCATCAAGTCCTTGATCCGGCGGGCGGCTTCTTCGGCTTGGTCGACGGCGGCTTCGAACACCAGTTCGTCGTGGACCTGCAACAACATTTTGGCGGGCAATCCCGCTTCGCGAATTTCGCGATCGACCAAGAGCATGGCCTTCTTGACCAGATCTGCCGCGCTGCCCTGCACCGGGGTGTTGGCGGCTTCGCGTTCGGCCCGCTCGCGCACGGCGCGGTTGCGGTCTCCCAGCTCGCGGATCCAGCGCTTGCGGCCCAGAATCGTGGTCACATAACCCTTTTCGCGACCTTCTTCCACGACCTTCTCCATCCAGGGCCTGACTGCCGGATAGGCCGCGAAGTAGCCATCGATGAATCGCTTGGCGTCGGCGAAGGGCACACCCAATTGCTGGGACAAGGCGTGTGCGCCCATCCCGTACACCACCCCGAAATTCACCACCTTGGCCTGGCGGCGCATGTCGGAGGTCACCTCTGAAACCTCGACCCCTGCCACCAAGGCCGCCGTGCGCGCATGGATGTCTTCGCCGCGCTGGTAGACCTCGCACAAGGCGCTGTCTTGGGACAAATGCGCCAATAGGCGCAGTTCGATTTGGCTGTAGTCGGCAGCGATCAACACATTGCCGGGCGAGGCCACAAACCCCTCGCGTAGGCGTCGTCCCGATTCGCCGCGGATCGGGATGTTTTGCAAGTTCGGATCCGAGCTGGAAAGACGGCCCGTGGCCGCCACCATTTGGTTGAAACGGGTGTGGACCCGATTTTGGCTGTCGCAAAGCGTGGGCAACACCTCGACGTAGGTCCCCATCAACTTGGAAATTTCGCGGTGTTCCAAAACCACCGCGGGCAGGGCGTGAGATTCGCGCAATTCTTCCAAGGCGTCGGAATCGGTCGAAATCTGTCCGGTCGCCGTCTTGCGGCCACCCTTGAGGCCAAGCTTGGTGAACAGGATTTCGCCCAACTGCTTGGGCGAGGCCACGTTGAAGGGCTCTCCCGCCAGATGGTGGGCTTTGGCCTCCAGCTCCAGCAACAGAGCTTTCATTTCCGTGGAAAGTTTGGCGAACAAGTCCCTGTCCAAGGCGATGCCTTCGCGCTCCATTTGCGACAGCACGTCCATCAGAGGGCGTTCGATCGTGTCGTACAACTCCCACAGTCCTTCGCGCTTCAAGTCCTCCGCCAGCCCCTCCCAGACCCGCAGGGCCCAGTCGGCGCCTTCGCCGCCAAAGGCTGCCACGGCATCCGGATCCAATTGATCGAAGGTCTTGCGATTTCGCCCCGTGCCGGTCACGCCATCCAGGGAAAGCAGGGAGTGTCCCGCTTTTCGAAACACCAGCTTTTCCAAGGAAGATTGGCGGTCGCCGGGAGCCAACAGGTAGGCGGCCAATCCCGCGTCATCGATCCGCCCCGACACGGCCAGACCTTCCGCCGCCAAGGACCGAAGTCCGTTTCGTGCATCGGCTGTGATCCAATGACGGTTTTTGTCCAATAGGATCGGGCCAAGAATCTCTTTCACATCCTGGTGGGAAGCATTTCCCAAGGTGGAATGGAACAGCGGAACATACCGCGATAGACCCTGGGCCCACGAGATCGCAAACCCCACCGGCCGATCCACGATGGTGCCCGCGACCACGGCGCGCACATCCAGGGAAGCGACAGGCACGTGCGACAGAATTTGCCCTAAGGTTTCCAGATCTTCCCGGCTGGACACCACCTGGTAGTTGCCCAAGATGCGCGATGCCGAAGCACTTGCCGCCTGGGGAACCGCCTCGACGGATTCGGGAGAGGCGAACAGATCCAGGCCATCGGTTTTGACCGATGGGGGAGGAGCTTGGGGAGTGGGGTCGGCCCAGATTTGGGTCGGCCCCGCGGTTTTTTGGCCCAGGCGCGAAAGCGATGGCAAGAGGGTCTTCATTCCCAAGTCTGTCAGAAATTGACGCAAACGAACTGTGTCGAGACCGCTGTAGCGCAAATCGTCCAGGGCCGAAGGAGGAGGTAAATCCTCGCGCAAAGTCACCAGGGTCCGCGACATTTCCATCGATTCGCGTCCGGCTTCCAGATGGCCGCGCAGGGCTTTCTTCTTGACGCCGATGGTTTCGAGGTTGGCGTACACGCCATCGATGGTTTGCCACTGGCACAACAACTCGGTAGCGGTTTTTTCTCCCACCCGCGGCACCCCCGGCACGTTGTCCGAAGCGTCACCGACCAAGGCCAGGTAATCGCGCACTTGGTCGGGGCGTACCCCGAACTTGGCCTCTACCCAGGCCGCGTCGATCTCTTCGGGGCGCTCACCTCCCCGACCCGGATCAAACAACTTCACTTGGTCATCGACCAAGGCCATCAAATCCTTGTCGCGGGTCATCAAGTAAACGGGAAGGCCCGCCTCGCGCCCCATGCGGGCATAGGTTGCCATCAAGTCGTCGGCTTCGAATTCGGGAAGCGACAAGATGGGCAGCCCACAGGCCTCGGCGAGCTTGTCGACCCAGGGGATCTGCTCCTTTAGGGCATCCGGCATCGGTTGGCGTTGGGCCTTGTAGGCCGGGTACAATTTGTGTCGGAAGGTGGGCCCTGGAAGATCGCGGACAATGGCCATGTGGCTCGCCTCGCGCGTCTCGGCAACCCGGATCAAGGCCTGGGCAAAGCCGTAGATGGCGGTGGTGGGATTCCCTTGAGGCGAGCGCATATCGGTGCGCATCAGGGCGTAAAAGGAGCGGTAGGCCAAGGCCATGGCATCAACTAGGTAGAGTCCGGACATGGAGGAAAGATCTAAACCTTGAATTCTTCCGTTGACGAATGACCAAAACAATCGGAAAAATGAAGTTGCATCGAACGGTTTTCGGGTGGAACACCCTGAAAATCGCGGATATGCGCGGTCCTTCCAGGAGCAACGGATGCCCCTAGGCTTGAGAAAATATTTCTGGGTCCTGCTCGTCTTCCTTCCGAATGCGACACGGGCTGCAAGCGACACGGGACTGTCGTTGTGGACTCCCGATTCCCTACGCTGGAGCGAAGGGCTCATTCGCCTGCACGGCGGGCGAATCACGATCCAACTGCCCAAAGGCTTCCGCTACCTGAATCCCCGCGCAGCCACCTATGTCCTAGAAGAGCTCTGGGGCAATCCTCATGGGGTCTCCACCTTGGGGATGATTTTTGGACCCGGCCAAAATCCGTTGCGCGACACCTCGTGGGGAGTCGTCCTATCCTATGAAGAATACGGGCATGTCGACGACAAGGATGCTTCGTGCCTCGATTATGAAGACCTGTTGAAAACCCTGCGGTCCCAAGCCGAAGCCAGCAACGCCCAACGCGTCCAAACCGGTTTTGCCAAAGTCCAGCTGTTGGGATGGGCCGAACGACCGACCTACGATTCGCGTTCCAAAACCTTGGTTTGGGCCAAGGAATTGGATTTTGGCAATCCTGAACGCACACTGAACTATAGCGTTCGCATGCTGGGCCGGACGGGCGTCCTGAATTTGAACGCCGTGTCCCCACTGCGCTCCTTGGGCGACGTGAAAGCGGGAATGACGGCTTTGACGGCGGCCACCGAATTCACGCGGGGAAATCGCTATGCCGACTACGAGCCAACATCCGACCGCATGGCTGGGATCGGGCTAGGGGCTTTGGTGGCAGAAGTCGCGGGCAGCGCCAAGACGGCCACCCAGATTGATTTTTTCCAATGGTTTACCGCGACGATTCCGTTGGGAAAATTTTGGCTTTTCCTGGTTGCGATCGCGGGAGTCGCCCTGGGGGTCTTCTGGCGCTACCGAAAACACCCGAAAGAGGACGAAGCCTTGGTTCACACTCCTCTGCCGAACCCCGAGACCTCGAAGAGCTGAATTTCCGGCTCAGATCGGCGATCTTTCTCCGCGTTCTCGGGCGAGTTCGCGGAGGAAGGTTTGGAGGAGTTCGGATCGTTTTTGGGCTTCTAGACGTCCCGCGTGGGTTTTCATGGTCGAGGGCAAGCCCAAGAGCTTGGTGAAAAAGTGGTCGACCGCGTACTGGGTGTCGTCCCATTCGCGGTGGTTGGCCCATGGGTCGTCGGGATGGACCAGGGCCGAATTCCAACTGCCAGCCAACATCAGGCAACGCGCCAAGCCATGGGCTCCCAGGGCATCCAATCGGTCGGCATCTTGGACCACCTGGGCCTCCACGGTGCGCGGCGCAAGGTTTGCCGTGAAGGAATGGGCTTCGATGGCATGAGCTATTTGGGGGATTTGTTGTGGTTTCCAACCCGCTTCGCCAAGAAATCGCGCCGCAGCTTGGGCGGCGAGGAGACTGGCGCGAGGACGATCGATCGATTTTTTGGGCACCGCCACGCAATCGTGGAGCCAAGCGGCGGCGAACACCACGTCCCCTTGGGCCGATTCCGACTGGGCTAGATCGAGGGCCGAACGCACGACCCGGCGCACATGCCCCAGGTCATGGGCGGCATCGCCGAATTGGCCGTCTCGACCAAGGAAGGCGACGAACCGAGCTTCCCAATCCAGAGAGTCAATTTCTGTCGACATCTGGCTTGGTCTCCGGCGGCTTCGTCCGGCGAGCCTTCCCCACTCGCGCAACAGAAATTGGTTCGTCTTCCAGCCGCATCACTTTTCCGAACATGGCGCAGCCCGCCCGACCAGGACGGCACGCCAATCCACCCAGGCGGTGGCAAATCTCGGTGGTGCCGTCTTGGTGAGGACAGTAGAAGGACATTTATTCCAGATTGGCGGCTTGTTCGCGGATGGCTTCCAACTCTTCCTTCATGGAAATGACCAAGGCGGTGATTGTCGAATCCTGGCATTTCGATCCGGTGGTGTTGGTTTCGCGCAACATTTCCTGCAGCAAGAACCCGATCCGCTTGCCCACCGCCCCGCCATCGGACAAAGTCTTGCGGAAGGCTTCGATGTGGGTCGCCAAACGGGTCATTTCTTCCTGGACATCCAATCGTTCGGACATGTGGCCGATTTCCTGGACCGCACGAGCCGGGTCGAACTCCTTGCCATCGAGATATTCGCGGATGCGGACTTCGAGATTTTCCCGGACCTTTTCCAAATGGACTCGTGCGAGCGTTGGGATTTGGGCGGCGGCCCCTTCAATTCGGCCCAAGCGAGCCAACAGATCCAGCTCCAAGGAGGCGCCTTCTCGCTGGCGAAAGGCATCGTGTTCGGCCAAAGCGTTCGAGACAGCTTCTAGCAAGGTGCCTTTCAAGCAAGGATCTTCAGTCACCGCCGAATCGGTCGAATCGTCGCCTTTGCGGCCGGTTGACCAACGCAAAAGGTCGGTGAGAGTCAATTCTCCGGCAATGCCGGCCGCGCGCTGGATGGCTCGCAGTTCGTCGGCGAGCCCCGCCCAATTCAACTCGGAACCACTTGGCCCACCCACATCTTCCAAATTCGCCTGGATGGTGACCGATCCACGTCCCACTTTCCCTTGCACCAACTCGCGCAGGGCCAATTCATGAGCCGATAGTTGTCGGGGAAGGCGCAGCTGAAGCTCCATGAACCTTCCGTTGACGGAACGAACCTCGACGCGCACCATTTTGGTGCCTTGTGCCACAGCGTGTGTCCCAAAACCGGTCATGCTTCGGATATTTGCCATTTGAACCAATCCTTCTCTCAAGTGCGAACCATTTGCTGGGAATGTGTCAAAAGAAAGAAACCCTCGACGCTTGGTGGCCCAGGTAAGTGCAAACCGCACTTTGTTGCTACACAACTTTATTAGAATCTCTTCCAAGTCCCCAGCGCATTACAGCATCTTAAGGGTATTCTTCTTTCCCTGACCCGTCGGTTTTCGACGGACCCGTTCCGAAGGAGACCGCTTGATGACGACTCCTCTCGCTTTGCAGCCACCGCCAGAGTTTTGCGCCACTCCGTCGTGTTGCAGCACCTTCAAAGCTCCCAGTGCCACATGGAAACGCGGCGACTTGGCTTTGGGTGGATTGCCCAAAGGGCCTGCCACGTGGGCCTTGCGCGACCCCGGAGGGCGAATGCTTCTGCGGGGATGGGTCAGCACGGATTCGGGAAACGCCACGGTCCAGCTTCCCTTCGAGAGTTCCTCCTTGGTGATCGAAATCCACTCGGGCTCGAACTGCTGGTGCATCGACCTTCCCCAGAAGATCAGCTGAGTTGGGGCGAATTCAGTCGTGCAGAATAACCTTTGCGAGCAACCCTTCGAGATCCATCTGGCTGGTCATGGGGCATTGAACCAAAATCCCCACGGCCTGGTTGGCATGAACGATCAGAGCCGCACGGCCATCAAATCCGGGACTCCCCACACCTCGAAGGAGCCATCCGGTCGATCGCCAGGCCGCCGAGTCGGTCGGCACTTTCTTCCCCAGCAAAGCCAAGCGGGAGGAGTTGGCGTCATAGGTGTACGGACCGGTCGGTGCCCCTCGGTAAAGGACGCGGAGGGAACAGGTGGCTCCCGAGAACGTCCAGTCCGACAGGTAGAGTGAATCCTTCACGCTATAAGTCAGCGACATCACGCTCGCCAGCTTCCGGACCAAAAGGGCCGAATCGGGAAGCGTGACCTCGACCTTGCCCGACTGAACACTTTGGGGAGCCTTGGTTTGGGGCGAGGTCGTCCCGCCACTCGAGTCGCCCCCACAACCCCAAAAGGCAACCACGCCAAGAATCGAAAGGAAGGGAAGTGTGAAGGGTTTCATGGCTTCTTTTTCGCCTTTTGATTCCCCTCGACAACCTTTAGAAGCTTGACTTCGAAGGGCTTGCCCGAGGTCACCACCTCGTCAGCGATCTGGGCCTTCAGGGATCGAACCCGTACGGCAGCACGTTTGTATTTCGAAGCCAATTCCTTTTGACCGGACCGTTCCAAATTCTCCACTTTACGAACGATCGAGTCGCGGTAGGCGCGGTTGGAATGGGAGCCCTGCTGGACAAATTCCATCGAGCGATCATTCATGCTGTGAGACAACCCCGCGATGGAGTACTGGACCAAGCCGGGGATCAGGCGCCCTTGCACGGTCCGGAATTGTCCAAATTGAAGGACATAGGTTTCTCGCTCGGGAAGACCGCCAGGAGTGTGAACTGCGGCTCGCAATTGCGAAATTTCAAGAGTCCGGGTATCGACATCCAGCTCGGCCGACACCTCAAGAAATGGAATCACCGGAACATGCCCGAGCGCGAACCAAGCGTTGTGGATGTCCGGTAGCGAGACTTTCACCCGTCCCTTTTGGGCGGAGTCCAAGCGCATCTCCACTCCTGGCTGGAGGAATAGGCTCGCGAAATCCAAAAGCCCCGGCACCTTGCCTTCGTCGGTTTTGGCCTCGGGCAACACCTTGCGCGTAAACTGGGAGTCAGTGACCCAGTATTTCGCAGAATCCTTGGGAAACAAGTCGTAGGCGGAAGAAACGGAAAGATTCAATCCGGTTCCCCCTCCGAAGGAAAAACTTCCCGTGTTCGCCTCGAGGCGCATCGAGCGGAGCCCACGATAATCATAGGCCTTGGCAAGACGCGAAAGAAGGGCCGTGTCGGGGGAAGGATTCGCGGCAAAGGTGAGAAGGACAAGTAGTGCGATCAAGGGGTTTTCTCCCAAAGAATGGATCGAAGAAGGGCTTTGACTCTCGGGGCTTGGAGCGCCCACGAGACGGAATCTGTCACACACAGGAATTGGGTCGTGCGGCCGGAGTGGACGATCCACTTTCCCACCATGTGATGCGGACGTCCCGCCAGAGAGACGTCGTAATCAGCTTGGAACCACCAACGGCTGGCCGAGTCGATCCCCGAGGAGGAATCGATCAACTGGGTCCGCAAGTGCCGGATGTTTTTGATGGTGGAAGCCAGGATTTCCCGACGCTCCGCGGTGGCGTTCGGGTAGGACGGGCGTGTACGGATTTCGAGGCGAGGTGAGGCCGAGTCCGCCTGCACGATCCCAAGAGTGTCGGAATCGACAAGGACTTTGACAGGAATTGACCAACTCATTCCCTGAACCAGCGGCTTTGGGGTCGCAGCGGCAACCAGGATGTTCAGGATCAGCGAAATCATCATTTCCTCATTCCCTCCACCAATGCTTGCTGACTGACCTTTTTCCCATCAAGAAGGAAGGTTGGCGTTCCCTGTACCCCGGCTTTTTCCGCTTCGGCCTTATCCAGATCCAGCTGTCGAAGAGTTTCATTCGTCTTGCAAGAATCTGCCCAGGCACCAGGCCCCAGGATGCCCCGCAGGATATCGACAAGATCCTTGGGCTGGAAATTTTCTCCCCGCGCGTTCATGGCTTCCAAAAACTGGGGAAACGCTCCATGCCTATGGGCAACGATGGCTGCCAGGGCCGCATCGCGGGCATTGGCATGCATCCCCTCCAATGGGTAATGCTTGATGACGGCACGGATCCCGGCACGCTGGAGCCGAGCGTTGGCCAACACCGTGCGCGAAGCGCGGACGCAGAACGGACACTGGAAGTCGGTGAAGACGACCAATTTTTGGGTTCCCGCCGTATCGCCAACGATTGGGGAACCCGTTTCATCGACGCGGATGACCGCACCGACTTCCGCTGGTGCATTCTGATTTCGCAATGCGGTTGCTTGCCTTCCTGCTCGGAGGGCTGCGATCAAGGTGTCCTGATTGGCCTTGATGGATTCGAGCAACAACCGATCTTCGGGAGGAAGGCGCATGGCGCACCCACCAAGAAGAAGAATCGAAGACAACAGCAGAAATTTCACGGTATCAGTATCCTAGAGAAAGGAAAGGGACGTGCATGGATTGGCTCGACAAGATTGAAGCTCGACAATCGACCCGCCTGATCCAAGCTTTCATCCTGAATTTTCGCGCCGTCCATCACCGCGAAAGGCCTGACGGCATCTGGTGCGGCTGGAACGTTGATCAAAATGGATTTTATGGCGTTACGACCCACGGAATCGAGCAACACCCCATTGAGGCGGACGGACCTCAAATGCAAAACCCTCGTCGAAAATTTTGCTTTGGGTTTGGAATCCGGACAAATCTGGGGAATGCCGTCGGCGTACAGAAATCCTGCGAAAAGTCCGATCAGAACAGCCCCTTTCATTCTGTCGCATCCGAAAGATGGGTTCCGTTTTGTTCAACGGAGAATTCGGCTTGGAACAAGGAATCGCCTTTGCGGATGGTGAGCACGGCGACAGAATCTCCATCGAGGCGCAGATCCCAGTGATCGCTGGTTGTGCCTAAGCGAAAAACCCCGTCGGCGACGAGGTTGGAATGATCCGCGACAACGTCTTGGCCATTGCAGCGATCCTGGATCCCGCACCCACACAAAAGAACCGCCGCCATCACGACGGCGGTTCGCGAACAAGTCACCAGAAGGTGATGGAAGCCCAAGAATTTCCTCCTGCGGACACCCGGAAGTAGTACTTGCCATTCACCTTGTTCGGCAAGGGCATGACTCCGGATGCGACGTCTACTCCATTGACAGATATTGTCCTGCCTTGCATTTCCGAAGCCGTCCAGCCATGGATGTCCTCGCCGGTGACGAACCAGGTCTCTGCCGTTCCATCCAACGAAGCATGCCAATTGAGAGGGCGAGCCGACAGACAGGGACCCGAACATACAAATCCTGCCGGCGGAACAATGATCGGATCCACCGGGCCACGCGGAACCAGGGTTCCGATGAAGCCAAAGTTATCCAAGGCAAAGTCGCCCGAGACATTGGTGTTCAAGGCAAAGGACCACGATGCATCGGTGTGATTGCCCAACAAGGCGGTCTTCACCGCTTCGGGGAGATCGAATTTCACCTGGTTGTATTCGCCCCAGAACATCTTGGATAGGTCGGATTGGCCGATCTGGACATTGTACAAGCCCGCACTCGGGCAATTGAAGGAGAGCGCCACCGATCCCACCCACCATTGGTTTGGTTGAGGGTCTGGAACAAAGAGGTCGAAGCTCGTGCTCGAGGACACCGCAGGCAGCTCGGAGGTGGAGAAGTTCCGCGATACCACGGTGTTCCATCCACCCGACACCACCTTCAATGCCTGTTGGCCCTGCATGACGTGCGTCGTGTAGGCCCCCGTCTGGGCCGAACCATGATTCCAATCCGAAGCAACCTCGAAACCCATCAAGCTGCCGGACAAGACGGTCTGACCGCGACTGCCCTCGGAATGGAACGTCTTGCGAACGGTGAGAGGATTCTCGAAGCGAAGATTGTCGATCCGGAACGGAGCGTTTCCACAAGTGACGTTGAGCGCCAATTTGAACTGGAGCCCGGGAAGATCCTGATCCATGGCCGTCATGAGCGCGGGTGGCAGGGTGAAAGTCACCTTGCTCCAGGTTCCGGTGGGAAGATTGGTCAGTTCGGCTTGTCCCACGTAGAGGTTGTAAATGCCCGCCGCAGAGAGGTCCACTGACATTTGCAGGGCGCCTTGCCAGTAGGGGTTGGTCTGGGGAGCCGGGACATAGATGTCCATCGAAAGCTTGTTGGAATACGCTCCGAAGTCGGAAGTCTTGGCCCTCGGACTGACCAGCGACATGTACCCGCAACCGGTGACCGCCATGGAGGAGGTCCCTTGCTTATAGACTGTAGCGTCCAGGCTGACTTTCGCAGGAGCCGCAACGGTCCAAAGGTCCTTTTGCGAATCCAAACCCATCCACTCCGGAACAGCGCTGGGCATCAGGAAAATCTTCTTGTACAACTTTTCAATGGCATCATCCGTCGTGGCCAAAGGGAACGGCGTGTTCACATAAGGAGTCCAGCCGGAATTCTCGGGTGTGTACTTGTTGCCCGGAGTGACGCTACGTCCCCAGATCCAAGTTGGCCCAGCCGTCTTATCTGCCAGGAGGTAATCACGAGCATTCAATTCCTCCGACTTGCGCGAGTAGGCATCCGGATCGTCGAGGCTCGGGATCGCGTCGCAGATGATGTTGATGTTGTTCAGATCTTCCTGGCAGATCTTCGAGTATTTCGCCTTGCCTTCGTCGTTCCAGGGCAAGAATCTGGCATCCGCTCCCTGGCTCTGGAAAAGACGGTTCATGTCCGAAGCGTTCTTCATGGGCAACAGCTTCATCAACTGGACCGTGTTGTAGAACGAAGGGAAGGTATTGGGAATGTCCGGGCCCATCGCTTCCAAGAACGACTTGGCCGAAGGTCCTGGTTCGGCGAACAATGCCTGGGCGGTCAAGATCACGCCAAAGTTGGCATCCTTGTAGAAAGCGCCTGTCGTGTTGAAGGTGAAGCAATTGGCCGGGACATCGACGGGAAGAGACGAAAGCTCGTCCCCGATGAAGCGATATTGCCCATCGCGAATTTTTACAAGCACGGCCTGCAATTGGGTGTTCCCCTTCGACAACTTGGCCATCCAAGCGGGATCCTTCAAATCCTCTTCCAGGAACGCGAAGTTGACAAAGCCGTATTTGCCCTGTTTTTCCAGCATGTCGATGGTCTTGTAGATTCCGACCACGCGGTGCACATCGGCGATGGGCAGCCCGATGGCCGTCCCGACATCGCAGGCGCGACGTTGCAAATAATCCACCGCATAAGCCTTGATGGCGTCCAATGGGCTAAGGATGTCGTCGATCGCATCCGCGAGCTTGCGGGAGCTGTTGAAGTCGAAAAGGTTGCCCGCCGTACAGCCCGCCAAGTCCCAAACGCAGCCCGTGTTGCACCCAACGCATCCGACAACTCCGCTACCAGCGCACCATGTTGCCGCACCAGCGACACAAACCAAATAACCTGGGTCGCACCAATCCACACCAAGAGTGGTGTGGCAAAAATTGTCGTCGCACCAGGATTCCTTATCTGGAACACAACGCAAAATTTTCATCGAACAGTCGTTCGTGATGCAATCCGTGGCGCAAACGCCCCCGTCCCCCAGACAGACAAGTTCTGCCGCTGCGGTGGCAACGGGGTAGAGGGCGATGTCGACGATGACGCTGTTGTTGTTGCGAAGCCAATCCTTGAAATTCACCCATCCGAGCCGAAGATCGGCGGGCACGAGAGTCGACGGAAGTTCCTTGAGGCGGAATCCGTTCAGAAGATATTTGGCCGCACGCCCCACATTGTCACCCAACTTGTGGTAATCCTTGTCCTGGGCCAGCGCGAAGTTCTCGGTCATTTCCCTTTGCAACAGAGTTTTATTGGCTCCCGACATGCCGGGGTAGGCCAGGTTCGGCTCCACACCCAGTTCCAAGCACCGATCTGGATTTCCCACGCCCGGAGACTTCAAGAGATTGTCAGCGGTGCAATGGCTCATAACGACCCAGTTGCGACGATAAACGTCCACGCTGGCATTCAGGTTGTGCATGTTGTCCTTGACCTGGTCGAGATACCAGGTCGCTGGATTGAACAAAGGATTGTCGTCGAAGAACATCTGCGCGATTTTCTCGGCAGGGTTGTAGCCCGTGATGTACCGCAAGGCATCCATCCCCGGAATACGCCCCATGACCCAAGAAACAGCCGAAGGCGAACCAGGCCCACCAGCCACGGAAGCGAGAACATTGAGACTGGCGTTGGTTCCCGCCTCGATGTCGTTCATGGCGGTCTTCTGAAAAGAGAAGTACTTGTAAATATCGCCACCGACGGGTTCGCCCCCAGACCTCGGCAACTCCTCGGAATACAGGTGATCGAGGAGATCATACGGTGCCGCCGTCTTGACACGGGAATAGTCGATCTTGTCGTCCACGCGTGGGTGGGTGGTCAAGAGCTTGTCCGGCATGGACTGATCCACCAGACCTTCGGAAGCGACATGCTTGATTTCTTCGCTCAATGGTCCGAACAACCCTTGGCCGTCGGTGTAGCTCCACGCGCCTTTGGCTTGTTCGTTCACCCAGGCATGCATGAATCCATCGCCGGAAACGTGCCCAAGGTACCCAAGAGCGAAAGCGATGTTTTGCGAGGAACCTGAATTCCGAGCCTGGACCAAAAGACGCATCCCGTAATCGATGCTGCGGTACTGTTTGGAATTCTCGCGCAGATCGTAGGTCACATCGGTGGTTCTATGATCGTTCCCCTTGGCGGCCAAACCTCTGTTGGAGTGTTCGTCCATTTGTCCGGTGATCATGTCGGGAAAGGCGTCGGGTCCAAGGGATCCAGCCCGGAAAAAGTCGGGGTTCGCGAGAATGGCATCGTAGCCATCCTTCACTGAAATCTTGAGATCGAGCCCTCTGAAGCGCAGAGTGTAGTCTCCGCCTCCCTGCTGAACCTGAGCGGCAATGTCATCCAGCACCTGGTTGGCTGTAGACACGTGTGAGGCGATCTTGAAAGTCATGCCGGGTGCGGCCAGACCAATCAGAACAAGCGCAATCGATCGAAATTTCACAGAGATCCTCAAGGGTTGAATATCAGAGAAACGAAGATGGCGCAATAGTAGATCCGTCATTTGTTTTTTCAATCGCTGACCTGCACATCCTTGCCGAAATGGTGGACAAACCGTTCGCACCAATGTGGTCGTCACACATCCTGAAATAACAAGCATCTGCGCGCAGCACAACACCCGCTGCTTGCAGTCATTCACTGGACCAGACACAGTCAATCGGGGGCGCGTTACATCCGAGTCACATCCGTCCAACACAAATACGTGCCAGACAAATCCTGTCTATCGCCGCGAAGTGGGGAGCGCTGTTGACGATCAAACCTTCCCTGGCCAAGACTAGTCCCTGGGGTTGCTAGGGGGAGAAACACTTACAAGGCATCGCCGCTCCACCAGCTCAGGCCTAAAACCAATGGCTTGCTCACCCAACCAGCCCTCAGTGAGTCGGTTTCGCGAGCTCCGATTCCAACGCGTGGATCAATTTCGGATCGTCCGGAGTGGTGGACGGCGAAAAGCGGTAGGCGACCTTGCCATCGCGCCCGATCACGAACTTCTCGAAATTCCAAGAGATTTTGCCCGGTTCCACTGGTGACGATTTTTGTCCGATCAACCACTTGTAGACCGGCGCGATCGAATCCCCCTTCACATGGATCTTCGAGAAAAGGGGAAAGGTCACGTTGTATTTCATCGAGCAGAATTGACGGATCTCGGCATCGGTCCCGGGCTCCTGCCACAAGAAGTCGTTGGCCGGAAAGCCCAACACCACCAAGCCGGAATCCTTGTGCTTGGAGTAAAGGGTCTCCAGGCCCGCGTATTGGCCAGTGTGCCCGCACTTGCTGGCCACGTTCACGACCAGCACCACCTTGCCCTTGAAGTCCGAAAGGGCAACATCCTTGCCCTCGATGCTCTTGGCGTGGAAATCCGCGAGGGTTTGTGCCGCTTCTGCCACAGCCTCGCCGGCGATTCCCGCCGCGATCAACAGAGTTGTCTTCCAAAACATGATCATCACTCCTTTGAAACCTGGGTCCAGCAGCACAACCTACGGGAATCTTTCAAGACGATCCAGTCCGGCAATGGCCGACGACTTCCTCCAAACCTCATTCACAAGGCGATTCTTCTATTTTGCTTGGTCACACCAGAATAGAGGATGCGATGCCACCGCTCACACGCTTGTACACGCGCACCGGAGACCAGGGCCAAACTCGCCTTGGCGGCGGGCAAAAGGTTTTGAAAAACAGCCTGCGCTTGGAATGCTACGGCACGATCGACGAACTGAATTCCCACCTTGGGTTGGTGATCGCCTTGGATCCAAGCGCCGAACTGGTCGTGAGCTTGCAGCGCATCCAAAACGAACTGTTCGACCTTGGATCCGACCTGTGCTTCTTGGACGCAGACAAGTCGAAATACAACCTCCCCAAACCCCGCGAAGAGCTGGTTGTCTTGCTGGAACAAGAAATCGATCGTTATCAGGCCCGGACCGGACCGCTAGCCAATTTCATCCTGCCTGGCGGGACCAGGCCTGCAGCCGCGCTGCACGTGGCCCGCACGGTGTGCCGACGACTGGAACGCTTGTGCGTCGAACTCGACGAGTCGGAACCGGTCGACCCCATCACGTTGCGCTACCTCAATCGGCTTTCGGACTGGTTGTTCGCCGCCCCCCGTTTGGAAAACATGCTACAGGGCGTCGACGAGCCGCTTTGGAAACCTGGGGCGTGAAGCGCGTCTTCCCGATCCTGGTTTTGGCACTTGTCGGGGCGGTCTTCGCTTCGCTTTTGGCGGGAAGCTCCGACCTCACTGTGGCTTCGGCGCTGAAGGCCTTGGTCGCTGGCCCCCAAGGGGTTTTGACAGATTCTGGCATTGTTTGGTTCGTGCGCTTGCCGCGCACGTTGGTGGTGGCCCTGGTGGGTGCTGCCTTGGCGACCTCGGGCGCGGCCTTCCAAGCCCTTTTCCGCAACCCCATGGCCGATCCTTCCCTCTTGGGGATCGCTTCGGGGGGAGCCTTGGCCGCCGTGTTGGTGCTGTTCCACTTTCCGTCCTCCCCAATCTGGATGTTGCCCCTTGCCGCCTTCGCGGGGTGTTTTGCGGCGGCGGCCATCTTGGTCGCCTTGACCCACTTTGGGGGGCGTCCAACGATGACCGTGACTTTGCTCACCGGCGTGGTGCTTTCCAGCCTGTTTACCTCGGGAACGTCGCTGGCCTTGCTCTTGTCGAACGAGTACCAATTGCGCCAACTGGTGTTCTGGCTGGCGGGTGGCGCCGAAGCCCGTAGCTGGACCCACGTTTGGATTGCGGCTCCCGCGGTGGTGGCCGGATTTGTGGTCTTGGTTTCCATCGCTCGTTGGCTGGACGCCCTTTCGTTGGGGGAGGACCACGCCGAATCGGTGGGAGTCCCGGTGGAACGAGCCCGAGGGGTGGTTTTGGTGGGCGCGGCGTTGTCGGTGGGAGCCGCCGTCAGCGTCTGCGGCCCGGTCGGCTTCGTGGGTTTGATCGTTCCGCACCTCATGCGCCCCTGGGTGGGGGCGGCCTCGCGCCGACTTTTGCCCGCCTCGGCGTTGGCGGGTGCCTTGTTGTTGGTGAGCGCCGATTTCATCGCCAGGGTCTTTTTGCCGGCGGGCCTGCAATTAGGAGTCCTCACCTCCCTTTTGGGGGTTCCGTTCTTCTTGTGGCTTTTGATCCGCGAACGCAGGAGGATGCTTTGACCCCCCTCCTCCAAATCGTCCAAGTGGGCTATTCCATCCGCGACAAGAATTTGCTGGAGGACATCTCGACCTCGCTTGGTTCGGGCAGCATGACCGCCGTCATCGGCCCCAACGGAGCTGGAAAAAGCACTCTTCTCAAGGCCCTTTCCGCCACCCTCCACGGCTGGACCGGCAAGGTCTTTTTGGAAGCCAAGGAAATCCGTCGTTGGACCAAGCCTGATTTGGCCCGCCGCCTGGCCTACCTCCCCCAATTTCGCCCCGTCACGGTTCCCTTGGCGGTGGAAGATCTGGTGACCATGGGCCGATTCCCCCATTTGGGAGCCTGGCGCCCTTTGCGGTCATTGGATCGCGAAGCGATTCAATCGGCCATGGAGCGAATGGAGATCACCCACCTACGTCATCGCGACGCCACCACCCTTTCGGGTGGCGAGCTCCAGCGAACCTACTTGGCCCGCTGCCTCGCCCAGGGATCTTCCTTGCTGTTGCTGGACGAGCCGCTGACGGGGTTGGACATCGGGCACCAGCTGGCTCTCTTGTCCATCTTGGAAGGCTTGGCGAGGGAAGGCAAAACCATTTTGTGGTCGGTCCACGACCTGCGATTGGCAGCCGAACACGCCCGCGACGCGTGGCTTTTGGACCGAGGTCGCCTTACATGCCAAGGCCCCATCGACGAGGTGCTTGGTTCCCGCGAAGCCGAGGTTGCCTTCGGCATCCGCATGAACCGATCTTGTGACGGCGCTTGGCGGTTTGGTCAGGGTTGAAGGGGCAGCTTGGTTAAGGGAAAGGCCTGCAAGTTGACTTGGTAGACCCGATCGATGGCTGGAACCTCGGAAGTCAGTTCGACCATTTTTTGTCGCGCTTCTTGGACGATCTGCTTGAGTTTTTCCCACCGCGCTTCATCCAACCCCAAGGTCAAGGTGTTGATCTGCCGCCATTCCTTGGGCGTTTGTTCCAATGCCCGCTGGGCCAAAGCCATGGTGGACGCTTGGTAGGATTTGATCGCTTTGGAAACAATGTCTTTGTTGGTGTGGAGATTTTCGCTTTTCTGGATGTACAAATCTCCTGCGGGCTCGATCAATTCCAAGTCCAGCAAAACCTTGAGGGCATGTCGGGCTTCCTCGACCGAAATGGGAGGATCCAGCAATTGGGCAAGTAGACGGAAATTGTCTCCAAACGGAACGACCGTGACAAGCTCCCATATGGGGATGATGTACCAATTGCTGAAGAATTCGAATTGTTGGGCAGAGAGAATCAGTTTGCGCAATGGCTTGCGGGCGATCCGCATTTTCTCCAAGTAAAGCGATCGGTCTTTGGGGTCGGAGGCATTGTTGTACCCCACCAAAGCCAGAAAAAAATCGGTTTCTCGCCCCTCGTTTCCCATGGCCACGGAAACCTTCAAAGCGGTTGCGTGCAGCAGGTCTTTTTGCCCAAGACTGACCAACCGCAAAAAGGATCTGGACTTCAATCCTGCCCGATTGGCAAGAACCTGGAAACTGAATCCGGCTTTGTCCTTTCGCCTGGATTCCATCCAGTCCTTGAGGTAGACGTGGTAGTCTTCGTAGTCATAGACCGAGATGGGACCTGGATCCTCCGAGGAGATCCCAACCGATCCTGGGGGATCGATCTTCGATCTTTTCATCGATACCGAATCCAGAGCGACAACCCATTGTCTTCGCCGTCCTTTTGGCCAGCGGTGAGGAAGGTGTTTCCCACAAGGGACTCCTCTACCGCCCGGATCAGCACGCCGTGGTTGGTGGTCGTGTCATCCACCCAATTTTGAACCAGACCCGTCACGTCGAAAATCAAGCCTCCCCGACTTCCTGCCTTCAAGGGAGACACGGCAAAGGGTTTCGGCTCAACTTTGGAATTCCACGAACCAGGGTTTTGCGAGGTCCATGAGGAATAATTGTCGTTGGGCGACCAAAACGACAGAATTCTCTGCAATTGATACATCTGGGTTTGTTCGACGGGCTGGGAAGTGGTATCCCACCCAACCAACATTGCCGACACGATGCGCTTCCCGATCACTTGGGCAGGCAGGATCGGCTTCCAGGCGTAAGCTCCCACCAATTTTGACTCCGGATCCAAGCCTAGCCGAACAAAGGTGCAGGTGGGACAGGTGGTTCCCGATCCAGTCCCCTTCAAAAGGACGACGCCTTCCCCAACCGAAGCGCTTGGTTGATCGACCTCGGTGCTGGTCAGCTTCTGGTATCCATCGCCAAAAACCAGGGTGTCGGAAATTCTCATTTCGTCCAATTGGAAATAGCTGGAACGTCCATCCCAATCGGCACCACCCACCTCAAAATTCCCCTTCGATCCATCTTGAAGGGTGGCATTTGAAGGCCAATCCATTCGTTCAAAAACGGGTTGAGCCAATTCATCCAGCCAAACAAAAATCTGATTTTCAGACGCATTCACGCTCACCGCCAAATTGAACCACTTGCCGATAGGTGCCTTGGCCGCCTCGGTGACCACCTCTCCCCAGAGGGGGCTTTGGCCTGGTGGAGCGATGAGGTGATCGACCACGATCTGTCGACTCGTGGTGATCCAAATCCCTGTTCCGTTGGCCGCTCCCATCACGCACATTCCCGCGAGAGGAATGCTGTCCATGCGCAAGCGGAGTTCAAAGGTGATCCATCCGGTTCGATTCAAATGCAGCTTGGGGGCCAGCGAGTCACCCGTGACGACTTTTCCGGGTATCCCGGATTTTTGATCCAAAGCCTTTCCATGGGGCGAAGCGATCAGCGAAATGCCACTCGGAAATTGAAGGTCATAATGGTTCGCCGATCGATCCAAGATCCGATTTCCGCCAGCCAGGGAATCGAAATTCCATAAGGCAACGGTGTGGGACGTCAACAAAAAGGCACCCGTATCCACGACTCTTTGGAAATCCATGGCTCGACTGTCCGACAAATTCAGGAACACATCCTTCCCATTTTGCCGAGTCAGAACCCATTCCTCCCATCGTCCTCCATCTTTCCCAAGATGGGCGTGGATGACAAATGCCGAGTCCCTGGTCGTTTGAATCAGCCAATGGTTTCCCACCTTGACCCCGCGATTTCCCGGATAGTCCACAAACACCGAGTCCACATCACCAATGGAGGACAGGTCCAGTTCTTGTTGGAAGACGCCCTGAACCAAGACGACCAAAATGCCGGACACGTCTCCATTCACGACAAACGTCGAACTGGAGCCCCGCATTTGTCCGTTCTTCCAAACCTCCACCCAATACGACCCAGGGGCCTTTTGGCCAAATCGGAACGATCCCGAAGAATCGCTCCAAGTCGAGTCCACTACATTCGACCCGCGACCCGAGGAGATCAATCGGACCGAATATCCCGTTGGTGAGGAATTCTTCTCCAAAGAAATGCTCCCGAAAACTCGTCCGGCATTTTCGGTTCCGACCGCTCCCGCATTCGGTGCGTCACCACAAGAAATCAGCCCAAACAGCATTCCCACAAATGACACCATAATTATCCAAGATGACTTATTCGGAACACTCACCGTCGTATGATGCATGGGGCTCTCCTGATTGCACCAAAGGTAATTTCTCCCCGCCAAAGGGACCAATCGCCCCTCTTGTTGGCTTCCTCAATGTGATCTGGCTCACTTTCCGGAATCATTAGCAGAAAAATTCACCAATTTCATGTCGTGAATCCTGTGGGATACACAGAATACGTCAATTTCTGACCATCCAAAACACCGCCATCCTGTGGACATATCTTGTCCAAGAGGATCCTCATCTCGATCCTCTCCAGTCCTTTGGCTGGAGTACTCGTCAACGAACAGGAAATTCCCATGCAATCTATGATCAACCGGGCCCTAACCATGGGCCTCGCGCTAATTGCCGTCCACTCGTCTGCATCTGCTGCAGGCTGCGATCTCTCTTGGATGGGAAGCGGCATCACTGCCGCCCCCACCGACAGCGGCCACATGATCGCACTACGGGGAACGGATGGAGTCATCCGTCTCAACGAGTGGCGAATCAAGTCCAAAACATGGTCTGGATGGATGCTGCCCTCCAACCAAAATGGCGTGATTTCTGACCCCTGGATTCAATATTCCGCAGAAGGTGGACAGAATGTCTATGCTCGATCCAGCACCGGTGCCACGCTTCAATGGATTTGCGTTCGCAATCCTGATGGTAGCTGGAAAATCAATGTCACCAGCAATGTTCCAGATGGCAAATTAACCCCCACTGGCCGGGTGACCTCGGCTCGCTTCAGCACATCAGGAGAACAGCGACTCATCGCCACCTTCGCCGATGGAACCGTCAAATACCAGACCTGGACTTTGTACGCTCCGCCCCCGGCATCCGCAGGCACCTGGAATGGCATGTGGACAGATCTTGGCATCACCAATGTGGTTGGATCTCCTTGGGCCACCCAAGTCACACCCACTACCGTGAATCTTTATGTACGGCTGAAGGACGGAACGATGCGCCAGAATTATTGGAACGGCACATCTTGGTCTGGGTGGATTAAATTGCCATTGCCTTCCGCCGCCGCCTCTGACCCAACCTCCTACTTCGATGGAACCGGACATTGGCTGGACTACATGGGAACGGATGGAGTGCCTGTTCAGATGATGTATTACATGGGATGGACGTCTTCGCGTTTGACCACCTTCCCCGCAAAGTCATCTCTGGTTGCCTATGCACCGGGCTCCCTTACCTACGGCATCGACGCAAACAAGAATGTCTTGAAATTCGCCCCAAGCGCACCGGGCCAAAAATCCACCTCATCCCAGGTAAATTGCCTGATCCCCTGAGCCAGATTGTTGAGGAGCGTTGGGACGAACTGCCCCAACCTCCTTTGCATTTTCCGTTAGGCCCCCGCTCCCCGCTCGATCCCCAGCGCGGCTTCGGCTTCGCGCAAGGCGTCTGCATATTCCGGCGTGCGATTGAGGGGGAGGAGGCGCTCGGACAGCAAGATCCGGGCGCTTTCTGGTTTTTCCAATTGGCGCAACAAGATCTGGGCCGATTGCCATAGGGCGTCTTCGTTCTCGGGCTCGATGGACAAAATTTGCTCGTACTTGAGCAGGGCTTGCTCCCATTCCTCCATCACTCCCAGCGATAGGGCCCACAACCCCAAGGCTTCCACCCGATGGGCTCCGATGGAAAGGAAACGCAGCTTTTGGTGGCACTTTTCCAGCAAAACGACCGCCCGGCGGTCCTGGCCGTCGGCACAAAAATCAATGGCAGTGGAGATGTCGGCTTCAATTTGGGCCAATTCAGGATCCTGGGTGCTCTGATTCATAGACGGAAAATCTACCTCTGATCCACATGCCTAACTCTCGAACCTTCACGACCGGACTTATCGCACTCGTTTCCGCTGCCTTTTCGGCTTCGATTGGGCCTCAGGAATGGTTTTCCATCGCCACCCCCGGGCAATCGGCGCTTGATCGATCGGATGTTGGCTTGATGGGGCAGGACGAATCGCCTTCCCTGCTCGTCGACCTTTGCGCGCGTGGTGGGTCCTACACCGGCATCGATCTGAACTACCAAAATGATGACGCGACCAGCGGCCCGTTGCGTTGGAATCGCCCCCTGGTTGATTTCGGCCTGGAAACGGCCATCGAAGCCTTGCCAGGACTGGTATTCAGCCTGGACGCACTGGATCACAACCCCAAAACCACCGCCACCGAGGGTTCTGCTCGCTGGCAATTGTTCGATCCACAAGGCGGATTGCGCTTGGGCGGCGGGGTCGACCTTTTGCGAGCCTGGCGCGAAAAAAGCCCCTGGCGCTGGATCGTGGCGGGCTGGGTTCCCGTGTTCAGCACCAGTCGAGAATGGGAACTGCGCACCGGCTTGCTCTTGAACCACAAGTTTCGGGCCGACTTCACCGCAGCCTGGTCGGATCCGGGCACCCCCAGCCGCTGGACAATTCCTGTCGACTCCACGCTTGCCGACGACACCACCTGGTGGCGCAGCCACCAGACCCGGATGGAGCTTCGCGTCGGCGGCGCACCGACCAAGGAAATCTCGCTCCAGGCGTGGACAGGCCAGCGAAACTTGTCGGACCCAGGGGCCGGCGCCGAACCTTCTTGGCGGACCTTTGGAGCTTCGACCTTCGCCGGGGCCCAGGCAACCTTTCCCACCGGGGCTGTGACTTGGGATCTGGAGGCCAGGGCCGAACAGGGGAACCAAACCGTGTTGTTCGATGGATCTGGCAGGTTGGCGCGCTGGCCGGATTCAGGGAGGATGATCGCTTCGACAGATTATGTCAACGGCTCCGCAAGCGCCAAGGCCAGCTACGCCTGGTCGGAGACCGTCGGGACAGAATTGACCCTGTCCGGAGCCTGGATGGATTTGGAAAATGCCTCGGCCTCCCCCATGCCGTGGTTTCCCATGGCCTTGGAAACCGGCGAATGGGCTTCGACCAAACGGGTGTCGTTCGTGATCGAGGCTCCTCTGAAATGGACTTGGCTGAATGTTTCTCCCAGCATAGGACTCCAGTGCCGCATCCAAGATGGCCAAGCCATCCCCCTTTGGCAGGAACTTGCCCCGACCTCGATCGGCCGCTCCTGGTCCATCCCTTTCGGGTTGCAATTGGCGCGACAGGGCTCCATGAACGGCAAAGTCAGCTACACCCTATCCGGCGAGGTATTGGTTTCAGGACAGCCCTCTCCTACGCCCGGTCTGCGACACCACATCGAGATGAAGCAGGGGTTTTGAGGTCCCTGTGAGAGTGTGAAAAAATCATCCAAGCTGTCCTTGCTGAGCCCTTGGCAACGAAGGTGCCCTGCAGCCAGTTTCAGAATATGGCGGTCGACAAGGCGAGGTGAGGTTGTTTTTCAAAGGCCCTGACCGGTTGAAGAAACTGGATGGATCCTGTGGGATTCACGAATATCGGAAAAATGGATCCGAGCTCCCTTTCGCCTCCCCCATGATGCGATTTTAAGCGAACTCTTGTCCCCTTTCCGTTCTTGTCTATCCCGGAGCCTTCTTTTGATCCTCAATCCCAAATTTCTCTTCACCGCCATCGCCCTTGCCACAGGATTGACTTCTGCAGCAGCGGGGAAATGCACTTCGTCGTGGAAAGCCCTCGGGCTCTCGGCCACCAACACCCCGAAGGGTCATTCCTTGGCCATCCGGGACTTGGCTGGAATCATCCAGACCATCGATTGGGATTCGTCCCTGCAAAAGTGGTCGGAATGGAAAATCCCCGAAGGACAGCACCGAACCAACTCGGACCCTTGGCTCCAAGCCCCCGTCGGCAACGTCAACAACCTGATGGTTTTGAGCCGCCAAGACAGCACCCAAAGAACCAACCAATGGATCCTGACTCCCACGGGGTTTGTGAATACCATCGGGATCGGAGAATCGGACAGCATTCTGTTCCGCCCCGCCAGTGGGCGAATGGGACCCGATGGACAACAAGCACTGGTCGCGGTCTTCCAAGACAGCAGTGTGAAGTTGCGGGTCTGGGATTCTTTGGATCGCTCTTGGGGAGACTGGCAAGATCTGGGCGCCAAGACCGCCTTTCCTCCGTCCATTGTCCAAGTCACCCCCAACGACCTCAACCTGTACATCACCCTGAGTTCGGGAGAGATCCTTCAAAACTGGTGGCATGTTTCCTCTTGGTCCGGATGGGTGGTTCCTGCCTATGGCGGCAGCGCTTCGGAACCCTCTTCCGTCAACCTCAACTGGGCAGACCATCTTCTCTTTTCCCTGTCGGACAATGGCACTCCGCAAGTCCGCTACTGGAACGGCAGTTCGTGGACGGGCTGGAACACCTTGGCCTTTCCCGCCGTGAAATCGCTGAGCCCGGTGGTGGTCGGCGTGGATAGCGTATTGCTCTACGGTCTTGATGTCGCCAACCAGATTGTTCGCATGGGTGGGAAATTTGGCGGCTTCTGGAGCAAGCCAGAAACCTTGGGCAATTGTCCCAAAACCGTTCGACCGCGTGATACCCGCATTCTCTCGGCAGCCCAAACTCCAGACGGGACCTTGCTTGCCATCCGGGGCTGGAACGACTCGCTGTATACCCTGGTTTTGGGGGGACAAGATTCCTCCTGCCGAGGCTGGAATCCCCTCGTAGGCCAACCGAAAATCCTCTCCAACCCCTCGCTCCAGGCCACCGTGGGTGAATACAACAACTTGATGGTCTTAGGGGAATCAAACGGATCTCCCCGAACCTTCCAGTGGCTTTACCACGAAGGCCAATTCCTTCCTTCGATCGGGATCGGAGAATCGGACAGCGTCGTTTCTCTCGCCAGCGGTCGGCTGACCTCGACGGGCAATCAAGCTCTGTTCGCCGTTTTCAAGGACAGCTCGGTTCACCTGCGAATTTGGGATTCGGTGGCTCGCCATTGGGGGGACTGGAGTGAGCTGGAGCAAAAGTCGACCAAATCACTGGGCGTCAATCAAGTCACCGCCACCGATCTGAACCTGTTTGCGATCGGGGAAAATGGCGATGTGAACCAGCGTTGGTGGAAGGGAACCACCTGGTCCCCTTGGGTGGTCCCGTCCTATGATTCCATCATTTCAGGTGCCTCATCGGCGAATTTCGACTGGTCCAATCATGTCCTCTTCGGCATCGGCCCCGATGGGTTTTTGGTGGAACGCACCTGGGACGGATCGTCGTGGACTTCCTGGCACAGCCTTGCCTACAAACCCCTCGGCGAAGCCGCTCCGGTCATTGTCCACGATGTCCTGCACTTGTTTTTTGTCGATGCCGACAGCTCCATCCGGCAAATCAGCCGAACCCTCGATGGATCCTGGAGCAACGCCCGTTCTCTCGGAAAGGTCCCCCCAACCACTTCTTGTTTCCTCGATTCTTCCGCCATGGTCGCGGGGATTCCAACCCTTGGGGTCCATGCAGGGGTGATCCGGTTGACCGGGGATTTGGCGAAGTTCGAGGGGATCATCCAATTGGTTCTCCCCAATGGAAAAACCAAATCGATCCGTAAAACCGCCGGCTCCAACGAGCTTCGCGTCCGGCTTCAGGGAATTGGATTCCTGCGCTTTCAAGAAAAGACCGTGAGGGTGATCGGGGTCGAGTGAGGGGAATGATCCGCACCCCCTGCGACTAGACATTTTTTGTCTACCTGAAATTTTCCAAGAGGCACCTGGGCTAGGTCTGGGTGCCTCGCGCTTTTTCCGCAAGCCAA
>CAIKAA010000598.1 GCA_903825275.1 uncultured Fibrobacterota bacterium
CTCGCTCGCCTTCATTGACCAGCAACTTTTCGCTCGATCTCGGAATCGAAGCCTATTTACGGATAAGCTCTAAGACCCTAACCCTCCAGCGCCTTGACCATACGGTCGCCCCAATCGAAGGGCGGCAGCTCCCACCAGCCGTCGAACAAGGCTTCTTCGTCTTCTTCTTGCAACACGGGTTCCTCCGAGACGATCTCGGGTTCGGAGGCGAACAAGATTGGTTCTGGTTGTTGGAGGGAATCGGCCTTGGCCAACTCTTCCACCAACAGCTTGGACAAATCTTCGGAGCCAAAATCGTTGCCGGGATGACAGGTCGCCACCTCTACGAATTCCCCGCATTGTTCCCGTACCAAGATCCAGGCGTATTCTTCTTCTTGGGTTTCCTCGTCGGAGTCCCCGACCAGGACGAGGTAGAACTCGCCCTCGCGATGGCGCCAAGCCTGGGGTTGCTCGAATTCGACCGTCTCGCCGAATTTCTCCAAAATTTCCGTCACCGAAAGCCGGATCCAGTCCAATTGGCCGGCGGCGTAATGGTCCAGCCATTCGGAGGGAAACAATCCGTCCCACGACACTTCCACGACATCGCCATCGACTTCTTCGACGCCGTAATTGCGGGCCAGCTCGACGAGTTCGCCAGACTCCACCTTGGACAGGCTCCACCAAAGGGTTTCGCCGCCTTGTTCATCCAGCTCCCCTCGCAGCACGACGAGATGCTCCCCGTCTCCGGCGCGAAAGGCCAGGGGTTTCTCGTGGATCGTGGTCGTTCCAAAGAGACGACGAATTTCCGGAGCTTCCAGTTGGATCCAAGGCGAATGGCTCATAAGTTCCCCAATTGTAGGAAAGGTGTCCCTCCTCCAGGTTCGATTGTCCATCCAATCGAACCGTCGGCAACCATCTTGGGTGGAATCTTTCCCGGTACTGGCGTGTTGGAAGAGCTATTTGGCGGCCAATTTTCGATCTATTCTGCCCCAACCGCTCCTTGGGGAAGTCGATGCGGACTGGATTGGCTACTTTAGGGTTCAATGGCTGATCAACGCAACGACAACAAGGGTCCTGACCGGGAGCCCGAACGTTCCAATTTCCGTTTCCCTCGTGGTGCGGGCGTCTTCCTTCTCCTCCTTCTGCTCGGGTTTTTGGTGATGCAGATCCTGTCCCCTCAGGGCGATCCATCTTCCGATCTCTCCTACAACGAGTTCCTGACGTTGATGTCGGACTCCACTGCCCAGGTGAAGAGTCTGAGCATCGTGCAAGGTGCCGACGGGGTCGAGCTGCGCGGAAAACGCGACCTCACCGCCAAGGAAAAACTGGCCACCAACCAACGCCCGAGCTGGTTGCATCGCCCCGATCACCGCGAATTCGTGGTGCGCTTGTTGGGTGTCGAGGATTCTACGCTGCGCGGTTGGGCGTCTCGGCGGCACATCGAAATCCGGGTCCAGGAACGCGGCAGCGATTGGCTGGGGTACTTGTTGTATGTCTCGCCCGCTCTGGTCTTTGTCTTGTTGTGGATCTTCATGCTCCGCCAAGGACAAAACGGCCCCAAAGGGCTGTTCAGCTTCGGCAAATCCAAAGCCCGTGTGTCGGGCAAGGATGTTCCGCGCGTGACGTTCGATGACGTGGCGGGCTGCGACGAGGCCAAGGCCGAATTGGTCGAGGTGATCGACTTCTTGAAAGACCCCAGCCGCTACGATCGTTTGGGCGGCAAGATCCCGCGCGGCGTGTTGCTGATGGGCCCTCCCGGCACCGGCAAAACCCTGTTGGCCAAGGCCGTTGCGGGCGAAGCCAAGGTTCCCTTCTTCAGCATGTCGGGCGCTTCGTTTGTGGAAATGTTCGTGGGCGTGGGCGCCAGCCGCGTGCGCGACCTGTTCGAGCAAGCCAAGAAGACCGCACCCTGCTTGATCTTCATCGACGAGATCGACGCCGTGGGACGCCAGCGCGGAGCCGGATTGGGCGGAGGCCATGACGAACGCGAGCAGACCCTCAACCAGTTGCTCATCGAAATGGACGGCTTTTCGGGCAACGACGGAGTCATCATCGTGGCGGCCACCAACCGTCCCGACATTTTGGACCCGGCACTTTTGCGCCCCGGTCGCTTCGATCGCCGCGTGGTCGTCGACGCTCCTGACGTGCGGGGACGTTTTGAAATCCTCAAGGTCCACACCGGCACCAAGATCCCGCTGTCCAAGGACGTGAACCTCGAAACCATCGCCCGCGGGACTCCGGGCTTTTCGGGGGCCGACCTCGCGAACCTTTGCAACGAAGCGGCTTTGGCCGCGGCGCGCACCGGAAAAGAGACGGTTTCGATGGAAGATTTCGAAGCGGCCAAGGACAAGGTCTACATGGGACCCGAACGCCGTTCGCGGATCATGACGGAAGCCGACAAGAAAATCATCGCCTACCATGAAGCGGGACACGCCATTGTGGGTTGGTTCACCGAAGGCACCGATCCCGTCCACAAGATCACGATCGTGCCGCGCGGCCGCGCCTTGGGGCTTACTTGGCAGTTGCCGGAAAACGACCGCTACCTCACCAGCCAGGAATATTTGGAAGGCGAAATCGCCATCTTGATGGGCGGCCGGTTGGCGGAAGAAATTTTCGTGGGACACATCAGCACCGGCGCTTCCAACGACATTTTGCGCGCCTCGGCCATCGCGCGCAAGATGGTTTGCGATTACGGGATGAGCAAGCTCGGGCCGCTCCACTACGGCGAGAACCAACAACAACTGTTTTTGGGTCGCGACATCGGAAGCCAACGCGAAATTTCCGAAGACACCGCCCGGATGATCGACGCCGAAGTCAAGCGGATCGTGGAAGAGAACTACGCCAAGGCCCGCCAACTGATCGAGGCAAAGCGCCGGGAAATGGATTTGCTGGCCGGGGCCTTGTTGGAATACGAATCGTTGGATTCGCCCGATGTGAAGGAGTTGTTCGAGACGGGTGTCTTGTCCCGTCCCAAACCCGTCCGGGACATTCCGCCCCCTCCCATGACCCCCACCACCGAAGTCGTGTCCGACGCTTTGGCGGTGCCGCCTCCGGCTTAACATGTCCCGTTCCTGGCGTCTTCGCGACCGCGTGATGAGGCCCAGGGATGGGTTTGGTCTGGTGGTCGGGATCGTCAACGTCACCCCGGATTCCTTTTTCGATGGGGGCCAGCATTCCACCTTGGAGTCGGCCCTCGCCCATGGACGGACCTTGCTCAGCGAAGGGGCAGATCTTTTGGATGTGGGCGGCGAATCCACGCGACCGGGAGCCAGTCCGGTGAGTGTCCAAGAAGAAATTTCTCGGACAATTCCTGTCGTCAATTGCTTGGTGAGCGAAGGCGCGATCGTTTCCATCGACACCCGCCGGCGGGAAGTCGCCGAGGCCGCGCTCCAGGCCGGCGCCCACGCCATCAACGACGTATCGGGCTTGCAAGACCCGAACATGCTTGCGCTTTGCAGACGCTTTGGCGCCGGTGCCTGCGCCATGCACATGCGCGGCGATCCGCGGTCGATGCAAGGGCATGCCGAATACCTGGACGTGGCGGAAGAAATTGGTCAATTTTTGTCCGGCGCGTCTCGTCGCTGGGCCGAGGCCGGTCTTCCCGACGATGCCTTGGCTTTGGATCCGGGCATTGGGTTTGGAAAACGCCTGGAACACAACCAGACCTTGGTCGCCGCCACCGCACAGTTTCGGGAGCGCTTTCCGAACCACCCCTGGTACCTTGGGCTTTCCCGCAAATCGTGGATCGCCAAACTTTCCCAAACCCTTCCCGAATCGGACCGCCTGCCGGGATCGCTGGGCGGCGCCCTGGCGGCGTTCTCGTTGGGCTGCGACATTTTGCGGGTCCATGACGTGGCCGCCACGCGGGAAGCCATGGATGCCTATCTCTCCATGGGAGGTCGGACCCCATGACGAACCCCGAAACACATCCTGCCAAAGACAAAAATCGTCCTCGCCCCTGGGGACGCATCGCCTTGGTGATGGTTCTGCTTCTCCTTCTTCTTTTCGCCATCCGCCAATGTCGAGATTCTTCGCACCACGGCTCTTCGGATTCCGACCGCGCGCTCTTGGATTCTTTGCATCGCGCCGATTCCCTGGCGCGGTGGGACAGCCTTCGCCTGCAACGTTCCCAAGACAGTTTGGCCGAGTTGGCCTCAAGACTCCAGGACTCCTTGAGACGTTTGGACAGCCTGCATCGCCTCGATTCCCTACGCCGAACCCACCGCCAAATCGACCCCTCGCGGCTCAAGTTTTTGGCCGATTCGCTGGACCGCGCCCGACGGACCAGTGATTCCCTGGCTCGAGCGGATTCGATCCGGCTGGATTCCCTGGCTCGCTCGCGACGCGCCCTGCGCGACACCACGCCTCCCCACATGTTCGCCGACCCTGCCGCAGGCGTCCACCCGGCCCCAGTCGATGTGGCGGTTTTGACCGAGGAAGCCTCGGCCACGCCCTTGTGTGGTCCCGACACCTTGCACCTTCAGGAATGCCGCAACATGATCCGGGTCACGAACCATCTCGTGTTGTGGATCTCCGGGCGCGACACGGCGGGAAATCGAGCCCGTCCGGAACGCCTGGAATACGTGATCGACCCCAACTCTTCGCGGTGCGGACCGAGACGAGCCTTGGTCCCCCTGGATTCTGGTGTGGACATTTGTGTGGATGCCTACGAATACCCCAACACGCCTTCCCTTGCACCGCGCACTTCGGTGAACTGGGAAGAGGCCAGCGCCCTTTGCGCCAAAGAAGGCAAACGGCTTTGCCAAGCAGAGGAACTGAAGGCGGCATGCAGTGGCCCTCACAACTGGAGCTATCCCTATGGCGACCGCTACATCGCCGGTCACTGCCAGGATGTCGAGGGCGCCTTGTCGCGGGGCGTAGCCAAGCCCGCCTGCCGTTCGTGGTGGGGCGCCTTCCACTTGGTCGGCAACGCCTGGGAATGGACCCAGACCCCCTCGGGAAGCACCTACCTCGCCTTTGGCGGGACCTATGTCGGTGGCCCTGAAGACCAATGCGGCCGCACCACCCGCAGCTTCTTCCGCCAGAACCGCTACGATGCAGTTGGTTTCCGGTGCTGCGAGGCGTTGCCAGCGTCCCAACATTGAGGGTGGAGGAATCGTTTCCCTCCCCAGCGGGGAACCGATCGGAAATTGGTGGGCAAAGTGGACTCTGCGGGAGAAGCTTTTTGGGCTTTTTCTGAAATGGACGGAAAGATCGACAACCTTTTTGGTCCGGTTCGCGACATTTTGCAGTACAACAACGGATCGCGGCGGAATTTCCCGCTCGATCCTCAACCCACCTACTGGAGGTCTTTCATGTGCCGTGCCCTTCGCACCGGGCTATTCCTTGCCATCGCGGTTTCCGGACTTTCCCAAGCCGGAGTGGTTTCTTCGCATGGCGCCCTGAAGGTCCAAGGCACTCACATTGTCGATGCCTACGGCAAGCCCATCCAAATCGCGGGAATGAGTCTTTACTGGTCGGTCTGGGGAGGCGAAGCCTTCTTCACCTCGGGAGTCGTCAAAACCATGGCCAACGACTTTTCTTCCAGTTTGATCCGCGCTCCGGCCGGCGTGATCAGCGGCACGGGTGCCAATGTCTACAACTATCCGGGGACCGAAAACTTGGTGAAGACGGTTGTGGAAGCCGCCATTGCCAATGACATCTATGTCCTGGTCGACTGGCACCTGGAGAGTGGGGATCCCGCTCTCGACCAGGCCAAACAGTTTTTCAACGACATGACCACCAAATACAAGAACACCCCGAACATCATCTGGGAAATCTGGAACGAGCCCAAGGGCGTCAATTGGGGAGTCATTAAAAACTACGCCAACACCATGATCCCCCTGATTCGCCAGAACAGTTCGAACCTGATCGTGGTGGGAACGCCCAACTGGTCCCACAACCCAGACCAGGCCAGCGCCGACCCCATCACCATCGACGACAATGTCGCCTACACGTTCCACTTCTACGCCGATCAAAACTCCAACGGCACGATCGACGCCGACAACAACAGTGCCATGAATGCGGTCAACAAGGCCATCCAGAAGGTGCCCTTGTTCATCACCGAATGGGGGACTGTCGGCAACAGCGGCAGCGGCACGGTCAACACCACCTGGTCCGACAAGTGGCTGGATTGGGCCAAGACCAACGGCGTGAGCTGGGCCAACTGGTCCCTCTGCGACAAGACCGAATCCTCGGCGGCACTCAAAGGGGGAGCCTCTTCCAATGGTGGCTGGAACGCCGGCAACCTGTCGACTTCCGGAACCTATGTGTTTGGCAAGATCAAGGAAGTCACGGCCCGGATCACGACCGGTGTTGCCGAACCGACCCGCCAAGATCTCCCCTTCTCGGCCCGCCGCACCTCGCAGGGGATCTCCCTCGACCTTCCCCAAGGTTCGCGCAGTTTGGCCATCTTCGACCTTCAAGGGCGTGAAGTCTATCAACAGAATTTGACCATCCATGGAGCGTTCCAAATTCCCTCGCCGGGAACGGGCGCGCTGGTCCTTCGTGTCGAAACCACCAGCGGCACCAAGGTCGCCAAGGTCGCACCCGCTCCCTGATCGCTTCCGCGTACGGCAGGGCCCCCAAGATCGTTGGAATCGCCCTGCATTTTAGTGGACTTGGCGGTACACTATATGACCACCCGAAAACCACGAATGCCTTCGTGGTTTTCTTTTTCCAAGGGGAGCTTTTTCATGCGCCGTGTCCTCCGCAACGGGCTTTTTTGCCTTATTTCCCTCGCTTGCCTTTCCCAAGCCGGGGTCGTCTCCTCGCACGGTGCGCTCAAGGTCAAAGGCAACCGGATCGTCGATGCCTCGGGCAATCCGATCCAGCTTGCGGGCATGAGCATGTTTTGGAGCGGGTGGATGGGTAAGTATTGGAACAGCGGCGTGGTCGGCACCTTGAGCAAGGACTGGAATTCTTCCCTGGTCCGCGCCTCCATGGGCGTTCAGGGCGGCGGCAATTACCTGGGACCCAAAGACCCCAAGGACCCTCGCAGCGACGAACAAATCAAAACCGAAAACAAGAACATGGTCAAGGCGGTGGTAGACGCCGCCATCGCCAACGACATCTACGTGATCATCGACTGGCACGACCACAACGCCAACCAGCATGTCGCCGAATCGAAGGCGTTTTTCTCCGAAATGGCCCAGCTTTACAAGAACACCCCCAACCTGATCTGGGAACTTTGGAACGAACCGGAGAACACCAATGGAACCGGAGCCGATGCCGGGAATGGCAACCGCTGGGATTCTTGGGCAGGGGACATCAAGCCCTACGCCGAAACCGTCACCGCCGAGATCCGCAAATACTCGTCGAACCTGGTCGTGGTGGGCACACCCGTTTGGTCCCAAAAAGTCGATGAGGCCGCCGCCGCCCCCGTAACCGATGCCAACACCGCCTACACCCTGCACTTCTATGCGGGAAGCCATGCGCTGGCACCCAACACGGACCCCAAGCAAGGCCCCTCGGTCGGCGACCGGGCCCGCACGGCGCTCTCCAAAGGCGCCGCCTTGTTCATCACCGAATGGGGGACATCCCAGGCCAACGGCGGCACCACCGGAACCCCTCCCGTGAACGACAACAAGGTCTACACCGCCGAATCGGACGCCTGGCTCGCCTTTGCCAAGGCCAACTCCATCAGTTGGGCGAACTGGTCGTTGGCCGACAAGGAAGAAAGCTCGGCGGCCTTGAAGCCCAACGCCCCCTCCAACGGCGGCTGGAACGACGCCAATCTTTCTCCCGCCGGCCTCTATGTCCGCGGTAAAATTCGCGAAGTCACCGCCGCCATCGGGCTCGGCGCAATAACCCGGGGCGGGAAGTCTGCTTCGGCCTTCGCGGTTTGGGCCACAACCAACGGATTGTCCCTCACCCTTCCCGAAAACTCCCGCGAAGTGGTCGTCACCGATTTGCAGGGATCGATCCTTTGCCGCCAGAATTTGGCTGGCGAACGCAGCCTGCACCTCGCCGTTCCAACCCAGGGAGTGTGCGTGGTGAAGGTCTTGACCTCCCATGGCATCCTTTCAACGACCCTGGCGCCGTCGCGCTGATCCCGACCAAAATCGATCCACACTTCGAGAAAAGCCAAGCCCTGCTTGGCTTTTCTCTTTCCATTCCAGGATGGCGATATGGTTCAACTACAATCCCGCCCTGATGGCGGGAAAAGGGATCAAGGCTTCGACAGAATCTGGCTTCTCCGTCCAAACGAACCTCGGGCTTCCAGCACGAGCAGACCCGAACTCAACGCAGGCACGGCAACGGCGACATTCCCCAACGCGTCGCACCTTGCCGACCCGCTCCACAAAACCCGTCCACGCAGGTCGCGGAAGCTGAATTCGATGGTTTCCCCGGCCAGGGCGCCATCCAGCTTCAGACGCTCGCCGATGCGACGGATGCGGACATCCATGGGGATGGAATGGGTGGAGATCGAGGCGAGTTGGCTCGGGGTCCTCACCAGGATCCCCACATAGGGGCGCGCCGTCACCAAGCTCCGATCTACCCCCGAACGAAAGATCCACGTCGTGTCGACGGCAGGATCCACGCTCGTTCCGGTGAAAATGGTGTTCCCATTCATCGCCGTGATGGTTTGTCCGATCCAGATGGTTTGTCCGGCCTTGACGGAGATCGGCGTTGTCAAATCGTGATGAAACACCCTTTTTTTGCTGATAAAACCGCCCGAATCGCAAGCAGACACCAAAGGCTTTCCCTGACCCGAGTCCACAAGTGTGTCCCAGATCCCGACACAAGTGGTCGAAGAGTTCTGTGAGAGGGCGGAAGTCATGGCGACCACCTCGCCGCTCGTGGGAATCTGCAAAGGAACCAGGATGGAAAAGGGCAAAACCCCGATGGATCCAACTCCCAGACCTTTTCCGGATGATCCCAAACCGTACCCACGTTTGGGCGCGGGATTGGCTTGGAACACGACATCCTCCCCCTCCACCCTGACCTGCCGAACCCATGCCCCGCTGTGCCGTCCGCCCGGTCGATTCAAGGAGACCGGACCTTCGTCGGTCAAACTGTCCGAGGCAACGCCGAACAAGTCCATGGCAAGGGGTTGCGCGCCTGAATATTTGTGTGTCCGCTGCATCCCCGAAGCTTCCAGCACTTCGACCCCCATGTTGCTGGAATCTGAATTGATCTCACGGAACCGATTCGACTTATCCTCTATCAACCTCTCCGATTTCACCCGAAACACCGAAAGTCCCGGTCCCGGAAGGATCGAATCCACTCCCGAACGATCTCGGTTTTCCAACAGCAGGTATTCGGTCGTTCGCAGAGAATCGGTCCATAATTTTGCGGCTTCCCCTGGCTTCAAGCGAACTTCTTGATTCGATTCGATCTCCCTGGGCTTGAGCCAGCCAATTTCGATTTTTGTAAACGCGCTCATTCCGATCGGCTTGTAGATCCCGAACGAATCCAAACTGGTCGGGACCCACCATTTGCCGCTAGCTCCACTGGACATCACGTCCCAAGAACCAACTCCACCGTCCATTCCTTCCGTGGCATCATTCTCATCGTACAGATCCGACGCCCCCAAAAGGTGCGTCAATTCATGGGCAACGATGCCCTGCGGAGCGAGCTTGTCACCTTGGATTTCGACCACTTCCAGAATCTTTTTGATAAAGACCCCCGGAACCGGCTCTTCCGGGGTGGAGAAGGTCTCCATTTCCGGTCGTGGATCCTTCAAATCCCGGGTTTCCTGGTTCCCATGTCCTGCCAAGACCAGGATCAAACCTTCGACCAGCCCGTCCTGGTCATTGTCGTAATCGGACATTTTTTGACCAAGCCCTTGGGCGTAGGGCACGACTTCCTTGAGGAACGCTCTGGTGGGCGTGCTGCTCTCGATATTTCCAAAGCCCAGGGAATCCCGATTGATCGAGGTCCGCATCCACGGCAAGAATTGGAAGGTCACGTCCAAGGCACCCTTGGACTGTTCTTGAAAATACCGTCGAACCGTCACCAACGGCCCGGTCCCATCGAAGGTCTTGGACAAGGAGTCCACGGAAAAGGTGCTGTCCTGCTCGGCGAATCGCACGGGGATGACCAGAAACCGCATCGCGTTTGGCGCACCTGAAGCTGCAGTCGTCATGGCCCTCGCGGCAAAGGGAAGCGGACTCCCAAAACCAGTGGGGTGAATGACGACAGGGACGCGTTGGATCAACGCTGCGGAAAACAACTGAAGCAATGGAAGGAAAAGCATGCATCCATTCTAACAGTTCAAATCGTTCCTTGGTTAATCATGGAACGATTTATTTGTCAGATCTTGGCGGCCACCTTCCGCAAGCCAACGATTGCCAGATCCGCCTGATCTTCGGTGAGCACCAACGGCGGCAAAAGCCGCAACACATTGGCCCCGGCGCGGTAGACGATCAGACCCTCGTCTCGTGCCGCAGCGATGATTTTGCCAGGATCGCAGCTCACCTGGATCCCGATCAGCATCCCGCGACCACGCAGCTCCCCGAAGGGCCCTATGCCGGAAAGTGCCGCCAATCCTTCGCGCAATCTTTGGGCAACCGACTTCACACCGTCAAAAAATCCGGGCCGCGCCAAGCGATCCAGCACGGCCAAGCCCGCCGCCACCGCGACCGGGTTCCCCCCAAAAGTGGTCCCGTGATCGCCGGGCTTGAGGGTGTCGGCGATGGCTTGTTTCATCAGCACCGCCCCCAACGGCAATCCGCCGCCCAAGGGCTTGGCCAAGGTGATCAAGTCGGGAGTCAGACCGAGGTGGGAGAAACCAAACCAATCCCCGGTGCGCCCCAAGCCGGTTAGGATTTCGTCACAGATAAGAAGAAACCCGTGCTTGGCCTTCAATTCCAACAGCGTTTTGACAAATTCTGGCGACGGCTCCATCACGCCACCTTCGGCCAGAATGGGCTCCAGAATGACGCCGGCGGTGTGAGCGCCGATGGATTCCAAGAGTGATTCGGGAGTCAGTTCGGCGCGCACAAAGCCGCCCAACATGGGGCCGAAGCCGGCTTGCAACTTGTCTTGACCGGTGGCCGCCAAAGCGCCGAAGGTACGGCCGTGGAAGGAATCGGTGAACGACACGATTTCATGGCGCCAGGCCGAGCCCTGTTCGAACCAGAACTTGCGGAGGAACTTGATCGCGCCTTCGTTGGCTTCGGTCCCCGAGTTGCAGAAAAACGCCTTGTCCATTCCCGCGCGCTGGCACAGAATGGACGCCATCCGGCTGTGCAGCTCGGTGTAATAGAGGTTGGAGGCGTGGATCAGCTTGGACGCCTGTTCGTGGATGGCGGCCACCACCGCGGGATCGGCATGCCCCAAGGCGTTGACGGCAATCCCCGAGGTCAGATCCAGATAGCGCTTGCCCTCCAAATCCCAGAGCCAGGCTCCTTCACCCCGCGCGAAGTGCAAGGGCTGGCGCGCGTAAGTCCCCAGCACCCAGCGCGCGTCGTTTTCCTGAATCTGTTCCGGTGTCATGGCATCATTCCTTGTCCTGGTGACATCACAAGATCGCATGGTTAGTGTTCCAAAAAAAGCCCCGCTGATCCCTGGGGCTCCCATTCTCTAGATGGAAATAAACCCCGCTCGTCTTGAGGAGCCATCCTTTGGATGGCGTCTCGAAGGACGGCCCCTCGGATCTGGGGCGCGATGCACGCCCCGTCCGGTCGGCACCCCTACTTCGCTCCTCTAAAAGTAAAAGGGAAACGACTCGGCGTCGTCTCCCTTTTAAAATCCAGGACAGGTACCCCGATTTACGCCACGTTGTGTTGAGGCGTCAGTTCTTCCATCGAGCGGGTGTGGAAAATGCGGAAGCTGTCGGCGGGGGCGTCGGGATCTTCCACCAGTTCGATGGTTACGCCAAAGCTTTCCAACCGGTGGAACGCAAAGGCGCGATCGGACATCAGGAATTCGATGATGCGCGAATGCAGCACCAACGAAATTTCCTTGGGGCCGCCACGACCCTGACTGCGGCGAACCCAGCGTTCCAGCGCCGCCACGACGGAACTGGGCAACAGCACGTTGCCCGATCCTTCGCAATGGCTGCAGGGTTCCGAGACGGTTTTGACCAAGGCTTCGCGCACCCGCTTGCGGGTCATTTCCAAAAGCCCGAATTGCGAAATTTGGTGGGCCACGCTGATGGGCGCGCGGTCGCCGCGCAAGGCCTTCTTGAATTCCTTCACCAAACGTTCGCGATCGTCTTCGGACTCCATGTCGATGAAGTCGACCACGATGATTCCACCCAGGTCGCGCAAGCGCAGTTGCTTGGCGATTTCCTTGGCGGCCGTGATGTTGGTGTCCAAAATGGTCGCGGCCTGGTCGTCTTTGCCCACGTTGCGTCCGGTATTGACGTCGATCGTGGTCATGGCCTCGGTGGTTTGGATCACCAAGTGGCTGCCCTTGCGGATCCAAACCTTGTCGGCATAAACCTTTTGGACATCGGGTTCGATCTCGAAGGTGTCGAACATCGGCGCCTTCTCTTCGTAGAGATGCACCCGACTGACCAGATCCGGCGAGAGCTGGCGGATGTAGGCCTTGGTCTTCTGGAAGAAGTCCTTGTCGTCCACCACCACCTTGTCGACCTTCTCCGAGAAGTAGTCGCGCAAGATTCCCACTGCGGCTTCGTTCTCTTCCAGCACCAGGCGCGGGGCTTCGCATTCGCTGGCCACCGACTTGATGAAGGCCCACTTCTCTTCCAAAAATCCCATTTCGATGCGGAATTCTTCTTCGGTCTCGTTCAGACCGTTGGTGCGCACGATGTATCCTACATCGGGGAAGCGGCGCAGATCCTGGACCAAACGCTTCAAACGGCGGCGCGAGCTGTGGTCTCGGCTCTTTTTGGACACGCCGATGAACGACGTGTTGGGCATGCAAACCAAGAAGCGTCCGGCGATGGACAGGTACCCGGTGACTTTGGCGCCTTTGGTCGAGATCGGCTCTTTGACCACTTGGACCAAGATCTCCTGGCCTTCGCGAAGGAGCTGGTCGATGGGCTTCTCGGCGCGATCGCGGCGGCGGGGGTCGACATCGTCGTCCGTGTCGTCATCGTCGATTTCGCCTTCCTGGGCCACTGCAACATCGGCGGCGTGCAGGAAGACGGCTTTCTCTAGGCCAATGTCGACAAAGGCCGCCTGCATGCCCGGAAGGACCGAGACGACCCTTCCCTTGTAGATGTTCCCAACAATTCTCTGGTTGTCCGGCTTGTCGACGACCAGCTCGGTGAGTCTCCCGTCTTCCAGCAAAGCGATGCGCTTTTCGAAGGGGGAAACGTTGATGAAGATGTCTCTGCGCAAGGATGATTCCTCAAAATCTGTATTGAAGTGATGCAAGGAAAGAGATGTTATGGGTCACGACCTCTCCTAGCGGATCGTCTTTCACCGCTCTTGCCGTCTGCTGGTATTTCGCGTCAATTTGCGCGACCAGCTTGGAGGTAAAGTTGTAGGTGGTGTTCGATCCACCATAAACTGTAGTAACGTCTTCCATTTGCTGGGTCGTGGAGGTGGAGGTATCCGTCTCGTCGCGATGCTTCCAAGAATGGGTCCAGCCTGCCCGGAAGGTCACCACAAGGTCGTTGTCGAGCTTCACGAACCATTTTAGGATCTGGATGCCGCGTTTGGTCTGGATCCGGTAGGTGGCCGTCCCCTCGTCGCCCAATTCGTACCCGCGGTCGTTGGAACTGCCCGTGATGTCAAAACACCTTTGCAAGAAGAAAGACGTGTCCGAGAGGAAGACCGGAAGCCCCTGGTTGTCGGGGCAAGCCCCATTTTTCGCGCTGGGAGACGGCACTTTGTTCAACTGTTTGGAATAGGTGATCGAGTAGTTGAAGCGGTCGTCGAACGACCAGTTGCCCTTGGTCTTGGCCTGAATTCCCAACAGGGGCGCGAATTTCCAGGTTTGGTTGTCCGAGTTGGAGGTCTGTTCGTGGGGGTAGATCTTTTGGGTCCGTTCCCAGCTGGAAGAGTTGTTGGCGGTCATGCTCTCGAGCCAACTCGCCAAAAAGGGAACCCGCCCCGCAAAATTCGGAAGCGAGGTGTTGAGGGAGATTTGCGGCCAGGTCACCGTAGTATCGACGCTCCACGGCAGGTTCCAACGCTCGTCCCAGGAAATTTGGTAGGCAAGGCTCGGTTCCATCCGCAACAGCAAGCCCGGCACGGTCACTTCCGAAGAACCCGACAGGCGATAGGACCGGGTGTTGATCTGGGCGGTTCGGTCGGCGCCGGATTGGGAGGGGGTCCCGTCCAACTTGCCGGGGTAATTGTTGGGATCGTCCAACCGCTCGGGGTGGTACTGGCCAAAACCGGACTTGGCGCGGTTTCCCGTCACCAAATCCCACGGCGAGCGCAGGCCCACGCCGTCGTCCAATCCGGTTTGCCATCCCCAAAGACTCCATCCGTCCAGCCCCTCGTTTACCGACGAGTAGTCCAAGGTCTGCCGCACTCCCGAAATCCGGTTGTCGACCGAATACTCGACGCCGATCCCGCTCCATCTCCAGCGATCGAACGATTGCCGGGCCGATTCCAAAGGCTTGTTCCACGAATCCGGCCCGATGCTCTGCAGGGTCCGGAAAATGCTGGGCACATCCAACCGGAAGCTGGAACGGAAGTTGTCGGTGTGGTCGTGGCGCCAAAACACCCGGTAAGTGGTATCGATTTGGGCACCCACTCCGACCACCGAGGGGATTGGCGCTTCCCGATTGGCGGTGCCGGTTGCTTGGTACCCGCCGGAGGTGGTCATCCAGGGGATGATCCTGGGGGTAAGGTCCATGGAAAAACCCACCTGACGTCCATTTTCATTGCGCAAGAGCCCAAAATTCTGGGGCATGGGTGCGCCGTTGGGGTCGCCCGAAGTGTGGACATGGGTGGTGTCCCAATCAAAGATCAACGGCCAGGCATCCACCAGGGCCGTGGTCGGATTGAACAGCCGCGCTTCCTGGCTCTGGTCCCAAGCTCGGGCGGATTTGATGTTGCTGCTCAGACGCAAAAAGTCGAAGAGTTGCCAATCGCCATTCAAACTGTGGGTCAACCCCGCCCTTCGGTCTTCCGTCCACCGCTGGGGCAAGCTGTCCTTGTCGGGAACCAGCACGGAGTGGGTGCCATCCAGGTAGTCAAGGTCCCCCAACGTCGAGGTGATGGAGGTCGGCCAGGGTTGGACGGTAAAGCCTTGGACAAAGGACGGGACCCATTTGGCGGTCGCCGAACCAAAGGGCTTGAGCTGGGGCGGCGGCGGCGGAGAGAAGTCGTAATCCAAACGGATGGAATGGGTGGCGGTGCTGTCCCGGTGTAGGGGCGCCAGCACGCCTTGTTCGGAATACGTCCAGGACAATTTGGGCCGTGCGAACACCGTGTTCACCAAAAAGGGCCCCAGGCCACTTCCGGCATCGCGCCCCCTCGACCACGAGGTCGAAAGGGTTCGCGTCACGGTCAAGGTCTGGTAGGCCTTCGAGTTGCGGTTGGCGATGTCCGCAGAATCGTGGCGCACATTGCCGTCCCAAACATCCCCAGCGATCTCGGCCAAGCCATCATGGGTCAAATTTTGGTCGGAACCAGGACGGGTCCAAGGGCGATCCAATCCAGCGGTCACCGTGTAATTGACCGGCAATCGCGATTGCCAAGCTTCGGGAAGGAATCGCTCCAGATTAAATCCCGCCGTTCCACTGGCATGGGCCGCCGACTTTTGGGAGGACAATTCCGGTCGTTTTTGACCCATGGGAACAAAGTCCCCGCCTTGGTAATCGGTGCTCCCCGACAGGTCCAAAAGATCGGAAAAGTTGACCTGCGCCGAACCGCGCAAGGCCGTTCCGACCCCTTGGTAGGGGTCTTCGAGCTTCAGGTCGTTGACCCAGACTTCTCCCGAGGCCCGCGAGGCATTGCCCGCTTGGCCGGGATTGGGGCGAATCCAGACCCGCATCCACTGGACCGAGGAAACCGATGGGTCGCCCTTGATCGCCACCGAGTCGTCGCGGCTGATCGGCCCTGGCCGGATTCCGACACCCACCGCTTCCCGAAAGACAGAATCGGACGAACCTTTGGCGGACTGCCGATGGGCTTTGAGCGCGGTCAGTTGGGAGAGAGCAATTTGGATTTGGTTGTCCTGCCAGTTGCGCTCCATGCTTTGCTTGCGGGCATCGGAGGATTCATCGCAATTGACATCCCCCAGGGAACAGCTCGCGGGGACTGGATTGAAGGAATACTCGTAATACGGTGCGGCGGCCATGTCGACAATTCCGGAACCGAATTGGATCCCCACCCGAACAGGCGCGGGTCCATCCGAACCGGAACTTTTGATGGCTTCGTGGTAAAGCAGCAAGCTAAGGTTGCGGTACATCGTAAAGTCCCGAGGGCTGTCGTAAATCCGGGTGGCGGTTCCCGTATCCGAGCGTCCGCCCAACCCTACTCCGAAATCGCGCCGCAGGTTTTTGTACACCAAACGCAGCGACTGTTCCTTGAGTTTGGCCCCCGAAGTGGCGTCGGTCGAAACCGGCACGCCCCAGGTGTGGTAGGTGGACGCATCGTCGAAATTGTTCACCACCGTGGCGGTCACCCGGCTGCTGTCAGGGACGATCACGTTCTGGGTCGAGGTCCAACTTCCGGTGGCGGTGGAGTCGATGATCTTGATCGAGTCGTTCTTGGCCATGTGGCCGGTGGCCTTCCACTGGTTTCCCACCAACGACATTCGTGCAATCTGGACGCGGTCTTCAAACAAGTTGGAACCGTTTTTGTTGCTCAATCCATGGTAGAAGATGCGCACCGCGGGCATGGCGCTCCAATTGGCGCCATTGCCTTTGCGCAACGTGAACGCATCCAGGGGGATCCGGTAGAGCCGCCAATTTCCGTTCAGGGGCTGGTAGGGCGACTGGTTGCGCCCTCCCAACACGAGGGTGTAGCGATTGAAGGAATTGATCACATCCAAGGAACCGTTGCGATCCAAGTCCTCGCTATCGAACCAGGTTCCGGCTCCGCCGTCGACGGCCTTGTTGTTGCCTTCGGTGCCATCGATGGCCGGACTCGGATCGTTGCTGTTGCTTTCGGCACCACTCCAATCGTCGCCGACGGGATCGTGAGTCTGGTCATTTTGGGCCTTCCCTTTGTTGTCGATGACCTGATCGACGTGGCAATCTTTTCCATAGCACACCCACTTGGTGAATTTCTCCAAGGAATCGGGCCTCCCGTCCAAACCCAGATCGTTTTGCTTGATTCCTGTGGGTCTGCCATTGGCATCCAAATCTTCGCTTTCCAATTTGCCGTCGGGTTCTTCTCCCGCGATCGACAGATCTTCGCTGATCTGGCCAAAATCGAACGAAAGCTCACCACCATCCGAGCAGTGGACGACGACCTCCAAGTAGCGTGCGGAGCTATTGTCCCTCCAGGAGGTGGGGAAGGCCCGCATCATGCCGCCCCAAGAAAAGCCCGCACCGGAAAGCTCGTTGGGACGCACTTTCAATTGCAAGACCGGAGTGGTGGCCGGAGCCGAAGTGCCATCGTCGTAATTGGGATAGATGTTCTTCATGGGCACGGTGGTGTTGGACGACCACACGAACGTGCCTTGGTGGCGCCAATCCAGCGAATCTTCGTAATTGCCAGGCCCGTCGGTGGGCACCCCGCCGGGAGGGCTGGCTTGGAACCACGACCGCTGCGAGATGGGTAGATCGTTGTCCTGGCGGGCATTTTCAAAGTCATCCACCAGCGCATAGCCTTCGGTGTTGGGCTTGTTCCAGCTTTGGGCGCCTTCCAGCTCCAATCTCCACTTCGAGTCGCTCTTCACATGCACGAAGGGAATCCGCGAGGTCCAGTCGGTAAGCCATTCCGATTCCCCCGCCAGCCGCAGATTGGTCCCCCACAACATGGATTGGTTGGGCTCTCGGCCCAGTTGGGGCCGAGGATCGGTCACCGTTTCCGACCGATACAGGAAGGTGGCGCCCAACATCGATTGTTTCCCGAGCGAAGGAAGCTGGTACTCCAGCCGCGCCCCGGCCACGGTGCGAGTTTCCAGCGAGAAAAACGGTCGACAAGAAAAGTCCACCGAGATGTCAGCGGAAGGATTTCTTGCCTGTTCGGAAATCAAGGTGATGGTTCCCGTCTGGTATTGGACCACGTAGTCCACCCCTCGTTCCAACTTGGTCGAGCCGTTCAAGGTCAGGACTTCGGATCCTTCGAGGATGTCCACGCAATTTGATCCAGACACGCTGGCCATGTCCCGGCTCCCGATCTTGATCGAATCCGACGAAGATCTGGAGGTGATCTCGATGGCGAACCGTGAGGAAGAAAGAAGTGGCAAGGCAGATTTTGTCGTGTCGTAGAGTTCTCCTCTTCCAAAGCGGCGGAAGGGCTCCAAGGCCGGGAACACGATCGCCCGCTGGTCCCAATCGAAAATCTTGTTGTTGTCCCACAAGGGAACCCCATTTTCCAGGGTCAGCCCCAAAACGTAGGCCCAGGCCCGGCCCGACGAATCCACGCTGGGGTCGCCTTTGAGCACGCTGCGATCCAAAATCCGGATCTTCATGTTTTTGCGATCAGCGGGTGCCACCCATCCCAGCCGGTAATAGCGGTTGCGCAATTGCAACAGCCGCATGTCGGCATCTTCATGGTTGTCGTCGGCCAACAAGACCAATGATTTGAAGGTAGATGCCCCCTGGACCGTGCCATGAGATCCGGCGGCATCGGGCCAGGTGACCGCCAAAGCGCTTCCCGTGACTCCGTTTTTGAGGCGCAGAATTCCCCAATCCTTGTCCCAAAACCAGTCGACATTTTCTTTCAACTCACGCCAGCTCTGCCCGATCGGGGTGGTGTACCCCACCTTTCCCAAACTGTCGCGGACCGAGGCGGTCCCCGTGTAAAACGGCTTCCAATCGGGTCGATCTCGGGAATCTGTCGGTTTGATCCTGGAAAACACCCTCAAGCTCGCCGGCTCGGTCGGGGGCGAGGTTGGGTACAATGCCCATTTTTTCCGGTCATTCCAACTCAGGAAGAAATCTCGTCCCACATCCAAATCCCGATCGTTGATCAGAGGGCTTACGGTTTCTTTCGCCGAACGACCGATCTTCTGCTTTTGGGTCTGCCCCTGCTCGGTGCCACCCGCAAGCGTCAAGTCGAGATCGCCGAAACGCAGCTTCATCTTCACGCCCAACAGGCCCGATGCCGCTTCGGAATAGCCCGTCAGGCTGGTGCCGGGTAGGGCCAAATTGATCAGGCCGAATTCCGCTTCTTGAAGGATGTCGTCTTCGGTGTCTTCCGGTTTTTCGCCAGCGTACTTCACATGCAGGTCCTGGCTCTGGTTGGCCCCAAATCCTTCTTGGTTCCACACCAAGCTCATCGAGACAAATTTCCCGATATTGCCCGTCAGGTTGATGTTCGGGACCTGTTCCGGGGAAAAATCGGGGAACTTGTTGGCGTTCCCTTCCTGCTCCTGGAGATTGGTCCAATTGGAATTGGCCTTGACCTGCAAGGTGTAGCTTCCCGAAAGGGAAAGGGCCGGCTTGGAAAGTCCCAAACGCTTGGCCCAATCGGGAATTTTCACCGGCAGTTCGTAGCGGTTCGCGTCCGATTTGACCGAATCGGAAAACCGGGCATGGCCGACCAGCTCGCGCCGCAGTACATCGCGACGCCCCACCGCCAAGGCATCGTCCAAATAATCGGAAAGCTCGGCGTAATGGGTTTGCCAAAGCTGCAGCGAATCGATCCCCAAAGCCGAATCTGTTTTGATGTACTGCTTGATCTCGACCGCACGGGTATCGAAACCGATCTGGTGTTCGGTAACCAAAGACCCCGGGCTTGGCCGCAGCAATGCCTTGGGCGATTGGGTTGGGTCAAACGGATGGGCCGCCTCGGGAAGGGCGTTGTACTCCGGGGGATCGGCCAGAACAGACCAAACGACCAGGGTTAGGCACCCTGCTAGGATCATCTGCACTAGGCGATTCGGTTCAATCAGAACGGGCCATTTCATGTGGGATTAGGCAACAAAGTACCCATCCAGGTCCTCAACCAGACAGGGAACTTTCATCAAATCTCCATTCCCCCTCCAAAGAATGACACTTCCATGACGAATCTACCCGACCTTCACAGCCTAACCCCGCGATCCTCTCCTCAGATCCGAGATTCCCGCCCCGGCGCCCCGTCCTTTCTCGGTGAGGAATCATGCTGACCGGCCCCTGGCCCACACCGGGGTCCCGAGCTAGGTCCGCTGAATTTCGCGCAAACGGCACCCCGAAAAACCATCCCGAGGCGAAATTGATCTTCAAGAATTCTCAAGTCACCTCGAACAGGGGAAATCTGTGGACGTCTTTTGAGTTGGACCGACCCCGTCGGGAACCCGCCCACCGATGCGCCTCAGGATCCGACGACACCATCACTACCCCCCCAAAAAAACCGGTCTAAAGGAATAGCCATGCAACGTCAACAGCAACGAATCAGATGGGCGGCGGCATTGATCGCCCTTTTCGGATCGGCTAGCTCCACCCAGGCCGCAGATCCATGGACCCAAGTCGACTCCATCAAGTCGGCCGTCAAAGCGGTGCAAACGCAGTGGATCAAGGATCACCCCAATCCGATCGCCAATACTTGGAATCCCGCCGTCTACCACATCGGGGCCATGGAAGTCTGGAAACGAACCAAGGACTCTGCGACACTGGCCTATTCCAAGGCCTGGGCAGACAACCACAACTGGGCACCGGCCAACGCAACGACCTCCCACCCCGACGACATGAATTGCGGCAATGCGTACGCCGACTTGCTTGCCGCTGGCGCCAAGCCTGCCACTCCAACGGCCTTTGAGAAAAACCTCGATGGCGTGTTCAAGACCCATGCCACCGACACCTGGGAGATCGTCGATTACTTGTTCATGTCGATGCCCATGTGGGTCAAATGGTCGAAGATCAAGAAAGACTCGACCTACGCCAATTACATCCTGCCCCTTTGGACCAACAACTGGCAAACCCGGAAACTTTGGGATTCTGCCAACGGTCTGTATTTCCGCGACAAGAACTGGTTCTATCCGGCCGTCAAATCCAAAAACGGCAAGCCGGTCTTTTGGTCGCGCGGAGACGGCTGGGCCTTTGCCGCCCACGCCCGAACCTTGGAAGAACTTTCTGCCACTTCCAGCTTGCGCCCACCTCTTTTGGATCGCTACCTCAAGATCGCCGAAGGCATTCGCAAGGCCCAAAACGGAGACGGTTTTTGGCGCGCCAGCCTTTTGGATTCGGCGGACGTCCCGAACCCCGAACTTTCTGGGACCGCCTTGGACCTTTCCGCCATCGCCTGGGGTCTGCGCAAAAAGCTCTTGGACCAAACCGTTTGGGAGCCGGTCTTCAACAAAGGCTGGAAGGCGGTCTGGACCACCGCTCGGCGTCCGGGAGGTCACCTTGGATGGTGCCAAGATGTGGGCTTTGCCCCCGCACCAGCTACCGAAAACTTCCAAAACGATTTTTGCACCGGAGCCTTCTTGCTCGCGGGCGCGGAAACCATTTCCTGGCTCGAAGCCAAAACCACTTCCTTGCAACCGCATTCGGTCAACACCCCAGCAGCCAGAGTCCGCCTCCAAGGTTCAACTTGGCTTATGGAGGCAAACGGTCCGACCCACTGGAGCCTTTTGGACGCAACTGGTCGCACCCTGAATTCTGGCTCGGGCACGGGCACGCTCTCGATTGCCGTTCCTTCTGGTTCCAAGGTTGTGTTCCTGCGCTGGAACGGCGCAAATGGTTCGGGGATGCAGGTGTTGCCGAGGATTTGAGGGAAGCGTGGTGGGAGCGAAGGAGAAACCACGAAAAACACGAAAGAACACAGGGGAGCAAAGGAGAAGAGAGGAAAGACACGAAAGGCAACTAGGGCACGAAGGGAATAGGGGAACTGGCTCAGCTGATGAGCTAAAGGACGGTTGTTCCATGGAGAGGTTGCCGGGAAGCTTGTGGAAGTTCCGCAAGGTTTTGGTTTCGCCGACCTCTCTAAGTAGGCACAAAGACGCATCCAGCCGAATTCCCGACCTTTGAGAAACACCCCTCGATTTTAACTTCTATTCGTCCAGCGTCGCCCTTACCTGAAAGAGCTTTCCCATGCTGATTGCCACACTTCTCCTGTCCCTGCATGGCGCCATCCAACCCAGCCCGTTGAACACCTATGCCGTGCTGGACATTGCCAACGAAAAGGGGGAATTGACGGCGCTCTCGTCCTTCATTGGCGACGAATTGTCCCTGCGGCTGGGAATTGACTCGGGAGTCAGTTTGGTGGAACGTGGCCAGTTGAAAAAGGTACTGAAAGAACACAACCTCCAGGCCACAGGGGCGATCGATGAATCCACCATTGCCTCGATGGGGAAATTCCTCGGGGCAACCCGGATCATGACCGGTCAGTACTACCAAATGGGCGACGATTATGTGGCCATGGTCCGAGTTTTGGATGTGACCACGGGCAAGGTGCTGCGGATGTCCAAGGTATCGTTTCCCAAATCCACCTCGACCCAATCCCTTGCCGAAACGATCTTGGATAGCCGTCAACCCGTGCCCAATCCGGCAACTTCGAGTGGAGCCTTGAGACCGGCGACATCGAAGGGTGGTCCTCTTCAGTTCAGCAAATGCACCCAAGAAGTCGGACCTTATGGGAGATTAAATTGTCATGGTTTTCTGTTTGCACCCGAAACCGGAAAAATCGAAATTCCGCCCTATCAAAATTCATTTTTCTTAGAGGATGGACATTTTCTGACCATGAATAGTTCGTCGATTGGAGCGAACATCAGCAATGATCCGGAAATACCAGCCGGAATCAAAGTCAATGTAGATGTCATGTTCGATCACTACGCCGGCGAAACCAAAGGGTTCCAGTCATTTAAACTGAAGTATTTATTTGCCAAAAAGCCCTATGTTTCCGAAAGCTCAGTACCCATTGAACTCATGGAAAAGCAGTAGCCGTTGAACTCCATCCATGAAGCATCTTTCCGCCGTCAGCCGTCCCCGCAGAATTCCGACATCCGTTCCAATGAAAACTTCAATCCTGCCGCATTTTGCCAAAAGCCATTTGATTCAGCTCCCGTGCCATCCACATTCCGAAAAGGATTTGAAATGATGAAAATCATGAAATTGACCCTCCCCGTACTTTCGCTTTTCTTGCTGGGGAACTGCGCCTCCCATTCCTACATGACTCCCACCTCGATGATCAAGCCGGATTCCCTGGTCCAAATCAATGAGGACGACATCCGCAATGCATTCAACACCAAACCACAATTAACCAAACCACTCATTGCCGCCATCTACAATGCTGGCACAGACAAAAATGCCCTGATCGACTCGATCGAAAAGTACACCGACATAAAATCTGCTTTTGAAATTTCTCCTTGGCTGATGGAGGGAGAGGAATACAAATCACGCCTTGAAAATCGATGGGGACGCTACAGCGAGCCAAGGCCCGCACCGATCAAAGCGATTCGGCTGGAGGCAGCGAAGGGGAAAGCCGACATTGTGATTTACTGCGGCATTACGCACAGGTATCGCCAAGACGCAAACTGGTTATCCTGGACATACATCGGATTACTCCCTGCGTTTTTTGTACCCGGCCAAAAATGCATCATGAACTCGTCCATCGATATTTTTATCATCGACGTGCGCAACGGCTTTATGTACGGAAACTATCACGATGATGTCGTCGATATGAAAGCGTATGTCACCCTCAGTTACGATGGTACGATTGAATTCGAAAACTGGAAAAAGATTCAAGAAAACGCACTACTCGCCGGATCCGCAAAAGCCATCTCAAGGATCTTGAATAACCCCGAGTTTTACCTCAAGAAATGAACACCGACCATGGGGCCATTCGGCAACAGATTCAATCTTGCCGAACAGCCCGCTTGGCCAAATCTTCCTTACATGGAATCCACCGATGCCGCACTGGATTTGGGGTCCTTCATCACCGACGCCATCTCTGAACAGAATCAAGATTTCATTCTGGCTACCTTCGTGACCACAGACCTGTAAAAAACCACTTTTTTGCATGTATTTATCTGGCTTTCCGCCCATCGCACAGGAGCTCCGATGAACGAATCCATGATCGCCCAAATGTTCTGGGCCAACCAACGGGTGATCGATTGGCTGTCGTCCACTCCCCAAGCCACCCCAGCCATGCTCCGCCTGGCCAGCCACGTCCTCAACACCGAGCGAATCTGGATTCATCGAGTGCGGCGATTGGAACAAGACCCCGACCGATTCAAAATCCTTGACGCACAATCCATGCGGGATACCAACCAAGCCAATCACGACGACTTGTCCCTGCTGATCCAAGGCGACTTGGCGACAGAATTTGACTACCAGATGTTCAACGGCCAACCTTTCCGGATCAACCTGTCGGCCGTCATTCTCCATCTCTTTTCCCACGGCTTCCACCACCGCGCCCAAATCGCCACCCTTGCCACCAACGCCAGCCTGGAATTCCCCGGAGTCTCCTACTTCGAGTACACTCAATCCAAATAATGGCTCTGCGCGATCCCCCGCAGACCCACCCGAGACCAATGCGCCTCCGAGGCGCCCGAAGGTTTGCTAATCAACCTGTAGGTCCCCCGCCGCGGATCATGTCGTCCGGCACATTCGCACGGTTCCCATGCACCTATCGGCTGACCACCGCGCCACTGGTTGTAGACAAACCGGTGATGCGGCTTGCCCGACGTCATGTGCGCAATCATTCGTTTGTGATGCCCCCATTCCAGCACCACAGGAAACTCGTGGTTCTTCCCTTGGCATCGATTTGGGCAACTCGGTGGCCAAGCTGATCCTCGGCGTAGGTCGGCCTCGGCCCCAAGGGATCCCTAACAGGTTGCTGAAATTCTTGTAAACGGCAAGCAAGATGACAGTTCCTGTCACATGCTGCGGAATGCGCGGTCGAATAGATGCCCAAGCGACGATGTTTGCCTACGTAGGCCTTGAACAGCGGGTTTCCCAGAACCACCCGATGCGACGGATAAAGGTTTGCGCCGAGACAGCGCTTGCCGGGATGGATCGGGAGCTGACGGCGATCTACGAGCCGATGGGGCGCCACTCGATTCCGCCGGAGCAGCTTCTCAAAACGACCCTTCTGCAGATCATATACGGGATACGCAGCGAACGTCCGCTTGTCGAACGCATCGACGACAGCATGCCTTTCCGTTGGTTTCTGGATCTCGGGCTCGACGGGGAAGTTTGGGTTCCGACGGTATATTTCCACAATCGGGATCGGCTTCTCACCACGGACGCAGCACGCCAATTTCTGTCAGCGATTGTGGAACAGGCTCGACAGAACGGCTTTGTGTCCAACGAGCACTTCAGCGTTGATGGAACGCTTTTGCAGGCTTGGGCCAGCATCAAGAGTTACGAGAAAAAGCCAGCGGACTCGAAGGACGGAAATGATTCACCAACCGGTGCGCCACCGGTTGATCCATCAAGAAAAATGCGGGACTGCAAAGGGATACTGATGACCGGGAAAGCTCTCACCGTCCAAACGCTACGACGGAGGGGCCCTCCAGAAGACAGTCTTATCGCGAGAATCAGCCAAATTCAGAACGTTTCCCGTACAACTTTAATTCGGGTGGGGACGGCTCTGCCGAGATGCATCCGGTTTACTCCCAGGTCGTCACGATTCCGGCGGTACCATCGTTTCAAAGCGAAAATTCCATTGGCCTGCCTCCCCACGGATCCACCCACCCCAGCTTCCGATACAGAGGCTCGCCCATTTCGGTGGCCTTGAGGTCCAATCGATCGAGGCCGCGACGACGGCCTTCTTCCTCGACGGCGCGCATCAAAGCTTGAGCGATGCCTTGGCGACGGAAGGCCTCGGGAACATGCATGTTCAAGACCAAGCCGATCTTACCACTTGGAACCGGCCGATTGGGTATCATGATCTGCTCTTGGAGCATCACACAACCAGCCAGCTCTTCGCCCACCCTCGCGAGAAGGACCACAATCGAATCGTCAGCGAAACCTCGCTCGAAATGCCGCCGGTTGGACTCTCGAAGACGAAGGGTGAACTCGGGATCAAGCGCCAATCCCATCACCGTTTGGAATTCCATGCGCAATCCGACGCAAAGCGAAACATCGTGGGTGAGAGAAATGGTGAGCCCAGTTGCCGTTGACATATTCTGCCCCAAGCTAATTCAGAAAATCTGCCGTGGAGCAATTCCCCTTACCCCACCAGATCCGCCAGCTCCTTCCACCCATGGACAGAAACGCCGATGCACCCGAAAGCCCGCCGAGCACTCACCCCCCCCGCCACCTCCGCTTGTTCCACAACCCTGCCGACCTGCACCGATCTTCCCGCTCTAGTGCCCCAAGCGTGACCAATCGGAGAGGCGCCCGAAGGGCCGCCGCCTCCGCATGCCCCACCAACTCCGCCCCACCTTCCGACCCAGCGCACCCCCCCCCGGTCCTCCGGTTACCCCAAGCACGACCAATCGGCAAGGCGGCCAAAGGCCCGCCGAGATCAGAGAGTCATTCCCACCCCAAGCCCCGGCATTTTTTTGCCCATATGGTGGATGCAGCCGATGCCCCCGCCATCTCCGCTGCTGCTCTCTACAACCCTGCCGCCCTGCATTGACCTCCCCGCCCCGGCGCCCCCAAGCGTGACCACAACGCCCGGTGAGGCGGCCGAAGGCTCGCCGAGACCTCAGCCCCCGCCATCTCCGCTTGCTCCACAACCCTGCCAGCCTGCACAGACCTTCCCGGCACATTGTGGCACCAACCCTCCGCCGAGGCGGCCGAAGGCCCGCCGAGAACAAAGCGAGCTTGTAGCTCCCACCCCCGGCATTTTTTTGCCCATATGGTGGATGCAGCCGATGGCCCCCGAACCCGAAGCCGTCCTGATGCGGACGGCGAGTGGTGAGGGGGGCGAGGATGCGCCGCCAGATGGGCAAAAAAAGGGCGGCGAGGTAAACCTCGCCGCCAAAGGATGTCGCCGCCAATTCCCCGCGCAAAACGGCGAGCATCCGTGACATAAGTTACGCTTAAGAAACCTAGAAGTCAACAAATTCTTTCAAGGAATGATTAAGAGCCTTAGCGAAAGAATCTCACCAGATCTGCGGCGGCGATCCGAGCCACTGTAGGATGACCCGAAGGAGTCTGCCAGGGTTCCGCGCAAGCGAAGAGTTCATCGGCCAAGGCGGCCCTTTCCGCAGGCCCGAGCTCCTGATCCCGCCGCAAGGCGGTGGCTTTGGCAAAGGCGGCCGCAAAGGCGCGATGCAAACGCTCCCGGGTTGGCTCCTCGTCGGCCACAGCTTCCAAAATATCCGAGAGCAACTGCTCGCTTTGTTCCTGGGAAACCGAGGCTGGAATTCCTCGCAACAGCAAGGCGGCGCCTCCAAACGGCTCCAAATCAAATGACAAAGCCCGCAAGGCGTCCAAATTGGACAACGCCGTGTGATGCTCGCGCAGCGGAAGCTCCACCGGTCTTGGAAAAAGCAATTGTTGGGAAGGCAAGGCACCATCCCGGTCCAAACTGCCCAAGGCTTGTTCAAACAAGACCCGTTCATGGGCCGCCCGTTGGTCCAAACAAAGCAACCCCGATTGCAACGGGCACAGCAAGTAACCTTCCACTTGCAGAAAGGTCACACCCGAATCGGCAAAAGCCCGAGGAGCCTCGGCGGCTTTGTCGGCCGGTTTGGCCCCGGGAAAGGCCACCAGATTCGGGTTTTTGGCGGCAAACAAATCGCCTTGACCCAGGTCAGGGGCAGGGGCGGTCACCTCGATGGCTTGGGGCAACAATTCCCCCAAATCCAAGGGCGTCGCAAATTCGGGAAGCGAGGGCGCCTCTTCCAGGGTCAAGCTGGTGGGCTCAGGATAAAAGAGGGGAAGACTGGCTCGCCGGTCCAAAGCCGTGGCGACGGCCTCGGCCATGGCGTGGAACACGGCCGACTCGCCCTGAAAACGCACTTCCTTTTTTTGAGGATGGACGTTCACATCCACTTGTTCCAACGGCAAGGTCACATCCAGCACACACACCGGATGGCGACCCGCCGGCAATCCCAGCCCTTTGGCCACAGCCCGCACCAACACTCCGGCCTGGATGGGTCGCCGGTTCACCGACAAATGGACCATGTCGGCCCGACCTCGGTCGGACCCCGGGGCCCCCACAAAGCCGTTGATGGAAATGGTTCCATCGGACCATTCCACGTGCTCCATCCCTTCGGCCAACGACCCAAGCAGATCATGACAACGCGTCCGCCGATCGCCCGAAACCACATGCAGCAGTTCGCGAGTCCCATGGGACATCCGAAATTCCACTTCGGGCCGGGTGATGGCCTGGCGGATCACCGTTCCCAAAACTCGTTGGGCTTCGGACTGGGCGGTGCCCAAAAATCGTCGCCGCACGGGAATGCCCGCAAACAGTCCACGCACTTCGATCTTGGTCCCGCGCGGCCAACCCGAAGGCATGTCGGAAACCAAATTGCCCCCATGGACCACGATGGCCCGGCCTTCGGGTTCGGAAAGGTGGCGCGTGTCGATCCGCACTTCGGCCACCGAGGCCAGCGACGACAATGCCTCGCCGCGAAACCCATAGGTGCCCATGGTGCCCAAATCTTCGAAGCGGACCATTTTGGAGGTGGCATGGCGCAACCAGCACAGCCGCAGATCCTCCACGACCATTCCCGCCCCGTCGTCTTCCAC
>CAIKAA010000599.1 GCA_903825275.1 uncultured Fibrobacterota bacterium
CAGCCCGACCTTGGTCCCTTCCCGAAATTCCCAATCGCCATTGCCAGATGCCCCAGAAATCCCATCGAGTACATGAGAGACGGTTTGGCTCGAGGTGCTGCCCGAGGCGCCCGACACAACATCGGTGGACGTGGGCGGGTTTTGGTTCGACCCTTTGGTGCCCCATTGACGTGAGGCTCCGGTCACTGCGTCGAGCTGCCCTTCCCAATCAATCGACAAGTGCTCGGCGATGGATTTGGTCAGTTCGAAGATGGGCGACATCGCGGTCACATTGTTTTTGTCTTTGAACAACTCGAACTTGGTGTCGAGCTTGTCCCCGTCGCCGCTGGCAAAGGTGGACATCGCGAGAAGCATCGTCGCGAGGAGGAGGCGTTTTAACATCCGCAACCTCCACCCGCTCCGGAACTGCCACCGGTGCTGCCTTCACGGCGAGGGAAGTTGTCGCCGTCCAGGGTGCCTTCGAGCTTGTCCGGCTGGCGTTGCATGACCGGATCGGAAAGCCATTCCCGATCTTTTTGGTGAACCATGGCACAACCGGTAAAGGAAGATCCCAGCGAGCACAAAACGAGGGCTAGAACGTACCGGTACATTTGGTCTCCTCCACAACGTCTTTCCAGATGTAGCGACTGGTTTGCGAGGCACAGGAGCCATGGCAGGAAACCGCGTTGCACGAAAGCCGGACCGGGTCCCAGGAGGCTCTCTGCGGTGCCTGGGTGGTATCATCCGGATACCAGGTTGCATTGCGTTCCGCAAAAATCACATCGACGTTTCCATTGGCATGACCGGGCATTCCTGGTCCCTTTGCGGATGCCGTGACCCAAAAGGGATTTTCGGCTCCGGCTTCGCGTGGGGCCCAGGCGAGGGGGACCGAATCGAGGGACAGGATGTCATCAAAGGTGGGGGGGCGAGGGAAATCGCGCCATGGGAATCCGGCGGTGTGTTTGTCCGGCACATGATTGTTGTTGGAGGAGTAGAGGGTGTCCTGCATGTGGGGGGGCGAGTAGGCGATCGAGGCGGCGTGGCAATCCGCGCAGGTGATTTGCCGGATGCTGTGGCGAGAGGCCAATTGCATGGTCGTGTCGAGATGATAGCGGTGAGCTCCCGTGCGCGGAGCATAGCCGTGGCAGGCATCACAACGTGGCCGTTCGACGGGTGCCGAACTGGTCGCCCATAGGCCCGACTTGTCGGGTTGGAGCGCGTCGCAGCCAGCCAAGCCAAACAAACAAGCCATCGCGATCAGAAAACGCGACATCAGTCGTCCTCCCTCGGGCCATGGACATCATGGCCCCACTGCTCGTATTCCACCTTCGAGACACTATCTGGTCCGACCCGGATGGGAAGGTCGGCGATGACCGTTTTTGACTTGTGAGACCAGATACGGACTGTTTGCAATCCCACCGGAAGGCTGTCGAATTCGAAATGGATTTCCGACCGACCGGTATCCGGCAATTGGAAGGATTGATTCAACCCGTACATTTCGACCAATCCCCCCCGAATGGTGTCGTTTAGGGAGATCTCGCAATGGAGGCTTCCGACAGGAGCCAAAATGCCTGTCGGAGCGACGGCTTGGCCTCCGGGGATGGCCCAGACGGTCTTGCTCCAGCCATGATTCTTGAGGCGTGCTTCGATGCGATACACCGTTGTAGGGACGTTGCGGAACACATAACTCCCTGCCGAGTCGGTGGTGGTGGATTGGAGCGCGTTGGTCGCGGCGGTCTGGGACGGCGTCCAATCCAGGGGGCGTAGGAAAACCTGGGTTCCGGCTGGGGTCGTGCTGTCGCCGGTCGCGATGCGACCTGCGATGATGGAATTTCCTGTTTGGCTCCCGGTTCCCGTTGTGGGATCCGAACTGCAGGAAGCCAATAGGATCAGGCTCAAAACCATTCCGGTCTTCATGATTCATTCTCCGACTGGACGAGTGGGAACAATTGGACATTCAACTGGGCAACGATTTCCGAACCACGAGGGTCTTCGACGACCATGGAGAGAATCTCTTCTTTGAAAATCCGGATGCGTTCTTTGATGCGATCATAGCACTCCTGGGAAAGTCCTAGAGTCAGACCTCCGATTTCGCGTTGGGAGGGAACAAAGCGGTCGGGAGCCGTAAGGGCCAACCCAATCATTTCTTGGTTGAAATGGCGCACGACTTGGTTCGGCACTTCGTATTCCGTGCTCACGGCCGATTCCAGTGGGCGCAAGCGGCCGCGGTCGTCGCGCTGGAGCAGGTTGCAACGCACCAAGGTGGCGATCGCCTCTTTGGCCTGCTTGGGCGTCACGGCGGGCGCGAGACGCCGGGCGATCCATTCGGGATCTTCCACAAAGCCTTCCAAGGTCACCAACTCGCGGATGGCCGCGTGGTGCCAGCCCGTCCAAAGGGCGTACTGGTCGGGCGGCAAGAACTTGAGGAAGAGCTTGCGGCGAACTTTCGACATCTCGGCAAAGGCTTCGTTCTTTTCGGCGACATTGCGGGCATTCCCAAAGCGCGCCAGCAAGGCGAGGTACGACGATTCCGCTTCCGAAAGCGCCATGGCCGGGGTGAACCGAAGAACCGTCTCGGAAGTCAGGCGCCGCCGCCCTTCCAAAATGTCCTTCAAAAGGCTGGGAGCGGTGCCCGCCTTCATGGCAAAGGCCCGGAAGGAAGCGATCCGCGACGTCCGTTTGCGCCACGACCACCAATCCTTCAGGTATTGCCTGTAGTCTGCGTAATGGAAGATGTCTGGGCCGGTCTTTGGCATGGATTCAAGGTACCCGCCTGGAGAGGGGATGGCCACGGGTTTTGATGGGGGTGCTGTCATTCCTTGCGAACATGCATGTCCAATTGCATCAGTAAATATCGATGATCGAGAGGGTTTTATTTTGCGAACATTTTATTCTTGCGAACAGGGGCGATAGGGTCACGGTGAAGGAGAAACAGAACACAAGAACGATGTCCTGGCCGAAGGCCAAGCGGAAGGCATGATCAACCTGATTTTGGAATCGGTGGCCGATGGTGGGCTCCGCCCCTCGCGCGCGCAAGAGAAATTACAGGCCCTGTTATCGCAGAGCCGCATTTCAACCGACCAATTTGCCCAGGCCTGCGAGAAGCTCGGCCATCGAGAGCCACTGCCTCTTCGGGCTTAGTCGTCCCAACTTCCCGGCACCTTGAGAACGAGTTGCGGGTCCAAAGAACCCTTTGAGCGCAGCTTCACCAGGAAGGCAGCTGTGTTCCCCTTGGCAAGGCGGATAAAAACGGGGGCCTCGCCCACCGACATAATTCCCATGTCCAGCTCCCTTCCTCCAAAATTCCAAAGGGACCATTCATAATCCCCCTTTGCCAATCCTTGAATCTCAAGTAGGCCGGATCGCGATCGCTTCCAGGTCAGGGTTGGTTGGAGGTGGGGACGAAGGTGATTGGTGGAGAGGCGGCGGACCTCCAATTCCAGCTTGGTGAATTCGATTCTGTAGGATCCGTCAGAATCTGGCGCCAACAGGCTGTTGCCTTGGAAAATCACCACCGAGTCACCAAAAAAGGTGGTGTTGAATTTCACCCGCAGCGGAATAGATTTTGGCATCTGAGGGTGCGGCAAGCTCCAATGCAGCTTCCAACCGTCGAGGGTCGCGATGGGCGTGGTGGTGTCCATCACCTTGGCCGCACGCCAATAGGCGCCCACTTCCTGGTAGGTGCCGATCCAAAGCTTTTGAGCCATGGCCTTGTCGAGGAGCTTTTCTAGATCGCTGGTGGCAATGTCCAGATAATCACCTCCCACTCCGTGGTCCAAGGTCACCAGCCACGAACTGTCGCGGGAGGCGCGCTCCAACGAGGTGAGGGCCGTGGCCACGTGGGCGGAATCCATGCTCATCGAGGCCATCCGCATCCAATTGGATGGGTTGGATTTCCAGGAAAAAAGGGCGGTACCTCCGCAACTGCGGACCATAAAATTTTCCAGGTTTGCCAAGCTGTCCACCAGATCATCGCTCTCGCAATAGGGGTACGCCAGGGTGACCGATTCGACGCTTGGGTCGAGGGCTCGCAACGCGGTGGCTTGGTCGTCGATCTGGTGAATGATGGAATCGGGGGTGGAAATGCCCGGCATGTGAAGGTGGGAGAGGGTGTGGTTGGCCAGCTCGTTGCCATCCCGCGCCGCCTGGATCCAAGCAGCTTTGTAAGAGCGGAAGTTGAGGTTGCCGATCAAGAAGAAGGTCGCGTGCAGGCCGCGAGATTTCAGGGCAGGAAGGACGTTGGCTCGTTGGGAAGGCAGCCCGTCGTCAAAGGTGAAGGTCACCGCCCCGGGATACCCGTTCCAAGGGATGGTTTTTACGGGGCCCGACCAAGCGGCCGCAACCCCACACAAAAGCCCCCTTATCCAAAAGAGTCCGGTCTCCATCACGATTCCTTCCGCAATCTATCGAAACTTTACATTTAGAGCTTATCCGTAAATAGGCTTCGGTTCCGAGATCGAGCGAAAAGTTGCTGGTCAATGAAGGCGAGCGAGGCGTAGTGAACCGAACTACGGTGAACGAGCCTGAAGCAGACCAGCGGCTTTGCAGCCGATCGCAGGGCGAATCGCTATTTACGGATAGGCTCTTATTCAGGGCGGCGATCTTTTTATTCGACTGCGATCGAACTCGGACAGATCCTGTCCATCCTGGATGGATATTCATTCAGGCGAGTTTAGGGTTCCTCGCTTCCCGCGCCATTCTATTGAGGGCGTTTTAGGGGCGCTTGCGAAGTTCGTCCCGAATCTCTGCCAGAAGCATCGCTTCGGGGGTCGGAGGCGCAGGAGGTGCACGTGCAGCAGGTTCCTCAGGTTTGCGAGTGAGGACCGTCACGATTTTCACCAACATAAAGATCGCCGCGGCGATGATGAAGAAATTGAAGCAGGCTTGGAGGAACACTCCGTAGTTCAAGCTGACCGGAGTCTTGGTGTCGCCACCGATCCCGATCTTGAGGTTGGTGAAATCGACCCCGCCGATCAGCAATCCAATCGGGGGCGTGATCACATCTTTGACAAAGGATTCGACGATCTTGCCGAAGGCGGTTCCAATGACCACGCCCACGGCCAGATCAACCACGTTGCCGCGAGAAACGAATGCTTTGAATTCCGAAAGGATGGACATTTCAGGACTCCCTAGAGGAAGGAATAAGTGAGCCCGAGAGACGCCACGTGCTTCCATTGCCAGGCGTCGACCTGCTGGATCTCCCGGTGGAGTTCTCCCGATGCGTTGATGTTCACGTACTTGGTCAATTGGAAAGCCGCGGTGCTCGACCAGTCGACGATCACCTCGTCCCAGCCCTTGAAATTGACGAAGACCGAAAGCGTCGATTGGAGCAGGAGCTTCTGCGCGATGGCCTGCTTGTAGTCGCTCACCCATTCGGCGCCGGGTTCGATCTTCCAGCGTTCCTGCGAAGTGGTTGCCGGGTCGTCGGAATAGCTCGTGAACTCGTCGGTGCGCACTTCGCGCAAGGCCGCCCCCATGCGGCTCTTGAACCAATCTGCGGGCTTGCTCTCCAAACCGAGGCTTTGGGTCATGTTCAGGGGGTCGAGGAAATCGGAGACGGCGACTCGGGGCAGGGTGTCGGCAGGGTACTTGTAGCCGCGCGCGAACTGGGTTTGGAAGGTGCCAGAAACGTAGGGATTCAGATATTTGGACAATTTTCGACTCAAGACGCTCTCGCCCTTGATCTCGTCGGAGGTCTTGCGGAGGGCCTGGTCGCCCAGCTCAATCTGCCCGAATTCGGCCGAGGCCTTCGAAGCCCAATTCCAGTCGATCCCGTCGCGTTCCGCGCTGGCCAGCAGCTTGATGGTCCATGCCAGGTTGTCTTCGCCGCCCTGTGACTAGCCGTGGAAGTAGGAGGAAGCGAGGTTGAAATTGCCGACGACTTCCTGTTTCCATGGGGAGACACTTGGTTTGACGGAATCCTGTGCAATTTCCACCGGAGACGTGATCGCGGTAGAAGGTGGCGGTGTTGCGACGGGTTGGTTCGGGGTAGAGGTCGTATCCTGAGCACTGGAAAGCGCGGCCAAAGTGGAAGCGAGAGTGAGTAATTTCTTCATGCGCAGTAACATACGAATGAGACGCGGGCTCTCAGGATAGGCGAATATGTTTCGACGAGAGCGGAGCAAATTCTGGCGAGGCAAGACCTTCGGGCCGGAAATGAAAAAAGGCGACCACCCGATACGGATTATCGCCTTCGAATCTCGACAGTTTCTGACGAAACTTGGCTTCGGAGCCCAAGCGCTTGGCGCCGCCGTACTTCTTTTGCAGCTCTTCGCCGACCGACTTCGGAACGGCTTCGTACTTGGCAAGGCCATCGTGAACTCGGCGTTCCCTGCGACATCGAGCGGAGTTCAACGACCTGGTCGGAACCATCGAATAAGGGCACCCACCTTTCGGTGGGCGCCCTTGGGTCTCGATCAATTCTGTCTGAATTATTCTTCGGAACCAAGTCGCTTGGCGCCGCCGTACTTTTTCTGGAGCTCTTCGCCCACAGACTTCGGAACGGCTTCGTACTTGGCGAACTCCATCGTGAACTCGGCCTTGCCCTGCGACATCGAACGCAGTTCAGTGGCGTAGCCGAACATTTCGGACAGCGGCACTTCCACGTCGATGCGGGTGTAGGCGAATTCTTCGGTGGTGCCCAAGATCACGCCGCGACGGCCGTTCAAGTTGCCCATGATGGTGCCTTGGAACTCTGTCGGGGTGTCGATCTGGACCTTCATGATGGGTTCCAGAATTTGCGGCTTGGCCTTCTGGTACGTTTCACGGAAGGCCATACGAGCGGCGATCTGGAACGCGTTGTCCGACGAGTCGACCGCGTGGGTCGCGCCGTCGTCCACACCGCAACGGATGCGCACGATCGGGAACCCAATCAAGCCACCGGCGCCCAAGCAGGACTGGAAGCCCTTGTCGCAAGACCCGATGAATTCCTTGGGGATCACGCCGCCGACGATGTCGTCGACGAATTCGTAATCCTTGGCCTCTTCGGCAGAAATGGGTTCGATCCAGCCGCCGACCTTCGCGAATTGACCCGAACCACCTGTCTGCTTCTTGTGGGTGTAGCTGAACTCGGCCTTTTGGGTGATCGCTTCGCGGTAAGCCACCTGGGGCTTGCCGGTCGAAACCTCGACGCCGTACTCGCGGCGCATGCGCTCCACGTACACGTCCAGGTGCAATTCGCCCATGCCCGCGATGATGGTTTCGCCCGACTCGTCGTCGACATGGCAACGGAACGTGGGATCTTCCTTCGTAAACCGGTTCAAGGCTTTGGACATGTTGACCAAGTGGTCGCGGTTCTTGGCCTCGATCTTCAGCGAAATCACGGCTTCGGGAACGAACATGGAGGTCATGTTCACGTTCACTTTGCCATCGGTGAAGGTGGTGCCCGACGAGCAATCGATGCCGTACAGCGCCACGATGTCACCCGACGACGATTCGGTGATTTCTTCCATCTTTTCCGAGTGCATGCGCACCAAACGACCGACGTTCACCTTCTTCTTGGTGGTCTGGTTGTAGATGGTCAAGCCCTTGGTGAGCTTGCCCTGGTACACGCGCACGTAGGTGAGTTGGCCGTACTTCGATTCCTGCAGCTTGAAGGCGTAGGCCACCAGCGGCTTGGTGTCGTCGGTGAGCATCTCGATCTTCTCTTCACCCTTATCGAGGTCCAGAGCGTAGTTCTGCACGTCGTAGGGGTTGGGCAAGTACAGGTTCACGCCGTCCAACAATTTCTGGACGCCGCGGTTCTTGTAAGCCGATCCGCAAAGCACGGGCACGAGTTCGAGCGCGATCACACCCTTGCGGATGGCGGCGCGGATCTTTTCGACCGGGATTTCCTGTTCCATCAAGCGCAACTCGTCGAGCTCGTCGTCAAAGGGAGACAAGCCGTCGAGCATCTTTTCACGATAGATCTTGGCTTCTTCCAAAATGTTCGCGTAAATGAGATGGTTGGTGGCCGGGTGGTCGGCGGGAATTTCGGCTTCGCGCACGACTTCGCCCGACTCGCCCTCATTGTAAAACGCTTTCATCGTCACCAGGTCAATCACGCCCTGGATCTTGTCCTCAAGTCCCAGAGGAATCTGGATCATGACGGCATTCAGGTTCAGCTTCTCGCGAAGCTGACCAGCCACACGGAACGGATCGGCGCCCGAGCGATCGCACTTGTTCACAAAGGCCACGCGGGGAACGCCGTAGCGGCGCATCTGGCGATCGACCGTAATGGATTGCGACTGCACGCCGGCCACGCCGCAAAGCACCAGGATGGCCCCGTCGAGCACGCGCAGTGAACGTTCCACTTCGATCGTGAAGTCAACGTGTCCTGGCGTGTCGATGATGTTGTAGTTGCAATCTTCCCAGGCGCAGTAGGTGGCGGCCGACTGGATGGTGATGCCTCGCTCGCGCTCCAGCTCCATGGAGTCCATGGTGGCGCCAACGCCGTCCTTGCCACGCACTTCGTGAATGGCGTGGATGCGACCGGTGTAGAACAAGATGCGCTCGGTGAGAGTCGTCTTGCCCGAGTCAATGTGGGCTGAGATGCCGAAGTTACGGACGTTGTCCAACGGGCGCATTGGTGCTCCAGGAAGGTTTGTGGATCTACGAAAGGCTGGCAAAGTTAATTCCCCGTTCAATTCGCATCAACTGGTTCAAAAAATCAAGCCGTTTTCCCATCATCGGTGTTGATGGATTTGGGCGCCCCCGGCCAGGGGCCGGGCCGGGTCCTATGGCGCCCGATGGGCGCCACGCAGCCACCACCGCGTGCGGCGGCGTCTGCGCCCATCCGGGTAACGGCCCCTGGCGCGGACCTGAAAAAGATCATTCGCAACCGCCTAGCTCTTTCAAGAACTATTTTACTTCCGTCGACCTACTCGTCATTCCCACCTTTCGCCACGGCTGGCCCTTGATTCCCAACAACTCCCAAGAGACCATTCTGGCGTCCCCTAAGTTCAAGTGGCTCAAGATCCTCCTTCTCCTCCTCGGTTGGGGAAGTCCTGTCTTGGTTCGGGGTGAAGGACAGGCTATTTATTGCCATCCAACCTACATGATCGTTTCTGCCATTTCGGATAAGATGCCGTTTCAAATTCCATTGACCTACGAGTGGGGGGTGGCACCAGCGTGGTCGATCGCGCTCCAAGTGTCTCCCTACTTGGGGTTTACTACCGAGCCTGCAGTTCAGGGCATAACGCCCCCAAAGACTTCAAATTCTGGATTCAGTGCGTCGGCCTTCCTTAGACGATTTTTCAACGGAGAGCGCTCGGAAGGGTATTACTTCGCTCCGAGTTTTGGTTATTTCGACATTCAGCTTCATCGCTCGATGGAGATCCGGAACGGGGGATGGTTCGGAGGGGAGGATGCCCGTGGAGCAGGTCTTAGTTTTATGGGGTATTTTGGATATCGCGCTTTTTGGAGTCATTTGTCGATATTCAGTGATCTTGGGTTCGGATACCAACAAATGACGATTTCGAGGAATATTTCAGGGGTCCGTAGCAAAGTAGTCGGGGACATGAATTTGGGAATCGGCATCCCCTTTTAACGATTGGCTCCCATTTCCCCGAAGAATTCGGGATCTAAGGGAAATACCTCGTAGTCGGCGACGTGGGGGCCACTCTCAGCAGGTAGAGGCGAGCACCGTGAAGGCGTGAAATCGCGGCGACCAGAGGAGTGGCACCGACGGCGCCGCGGCGGTAACACCG
>CAIKAA010000600.1 GCA_903825275.1 uncultured Fibrobacterota bacterium
AAATACAATTTCATTTTCAGGAGTCATCCCCAAAGACTCTCTCGCAACTGGATACTCCTTTCCCTGCATCAAAACACGAGTTCCACCCTCAACGTCTATTTGGGAGACGATGGCCTCCAATTCCATGCGAACTTCTTGTTCGGTCATCCCATCCCCAACAATTCTTCTTTCACAGAAATTGGGGATTTCAACATGTTGAATCCCAATTGCAACATCCGCGCACCATCCTCAAGGAAGTCCGCTTGATCATGATTCATCTCAAGACATGTTTGAATGATTCGAATTCCGGCATATCTCAAGCTTTTCAAGAGACACAGATCAGCCGATTTTTCGTCGTACCCCATATGACAAGAATAGGATTTCCAAAACGCCACAATCGAGGGTAACATGGCTTCGAGAGCAACTCCTTGGGGGAACCCAGTAATATAACCCTTGGTATAAATCCAATGCGTTAGATATGCCTGAAACATCCCTGCGATATCCCAACAAGGATCCCCGATATCGGCCATTTCCCAATCGATGAGATTCAATGAGAAGACTTCGGGATCGCTCGAGTTATCGTTGACAAGAAAATTCGCCCATTTGATATCACCGTGAATTAAACAGGAACATTCCCACTCTTGTTTAGCTTGCTCGATAAAATCGACAAATTCTGCATTATTTTGTACAAGTTGAATAAGCTCAAAATCCTCACGACTTTTGGGATGGAACCATCTGGGATCTCCTTTGTCTACGGAAAAGATCCAAGGAAGCCTTTGGTTAAAGAGCTGTGCAGAGTGATCTTCCGCGATTTTTCCTTGAAAGTTTGCGTGATATGCAGCAAGGATCTTCCCCAATTCACTGGCAATTTCTTGTGGGAATTTTTTGGTGCGGGCATAGTAATTGCGAAGGTCCTCGGCATCCTGGATCAGATGCATCATCAGAATATGGTTTTCAGAATCAAAATAATGGTATTCTGGAACGATCGTCTTTAACAAAGAATAATTGGGGTCATTGTGGGCAAGCCAATAAATGGTTGCTTCCAATTTCAATGAGTCTTGCTTTTCCTTGTCGAAAGCTCTAACCTGCTTGACAAACAATCCAGAATCGACTCCCCGAAACACTTTGAACCCATAATTTCGACTCGATGATTGGTGGGTAAGAAAATCGCCATCCACAATTACCCTCGGGTCTAAGAAGCCCCGATCCATCAAGTAATGGCAAATATTTCGTTCAGTCAACACCATCATGTGCTGGCAAAGGAAAACGAAACGGCCCAACAACAATCCGCCAGGCCTTTCCCTCCATTTATAAGTTTTCTGGGTCTAAAATTTATCGCCAATTCCTATTCCCGAAGTAATAGGGATTGAATTGTCCATGGGGAGCATAACCAAATCCACGTCGCATTCCCTCCTGAGGTTGGGGACAGTTGTCCGACGGACCAGGACAATCCCAACTGTAACATTGGTCGCTAGGGCATCCATTAAAGGTTGGGCAACTTTCTGTGCATCCCCCTCCGACGGTGGGGCAGCCCCCCTTGGTCGGGCATTCGGCTTTGGTGAAGCATGCGTATTCCGACGCACAGGGATTGGTGCGACATCCCTGTTGGTAACTGGGATCCGTAGTGTGGCAAGGAAATGATTGGGGTCCTGGCCCCTCTTGTTCCCTTGGTGCCGGAGTCTGCGCGCGAGCTTCGGGATGAACATGACGGTACTGCGTAAACAGATCGCCCTCCAGAAATTTTGCCCTGGGGCGATTCGCATCGGCGGGATTTCCGTAAACATATTCCGCCCCTGCCTTCACCCACAGGAAGCTTCCGCCGAGTGGAAAACTTCCCTTGGGCCTTTCCTCGGAATGAACGATGGAATCTTCGGCGACGTCCACGAAATGGTTCAGGGATTCGTCGCCGTAGACGCGCACATGCCCGTCCTGCGAAGAAGCCCCAATGAACCCGCTGATCACCTTCAGGGGTTCATGCTGCTTGGGGTCGGGGATCGCTTTGGCAACGAATTCATCCATTTTGATTTTCGATGCGATGTTTGCCATACAAATTTCCTTCTTCTCTTAGATGGAATGTGACCTGGATCCCCGCCAATCCGACGCACGCGGAGCTTGGGTGGTTTGTCAAATTTAGTCTTGCATCCCTGTCCCCTAGGATGTCCATCTCGACAAGCCAAGGGCAAAGACCATGTCCTCCAAATGGGAGCGATGGATTGGGGAAGTCGACTCGGTTCGAGGACAGAGTCGATCCCCACAATTCCGACCCATTTCTGACTATGTTCTTGGCGGCCGATTTTTAGTCTATCCCTGTCTTCCTCCCTAAGGTTCAACCATGGAAAACCTCTCCGGTCCCCTCCCCTACATCCTCGGAGCCTTACTACTCCTAGCTCTGGTCATTTTCTGGAAGTCGCTCTTGTGGCTGTTCGGGGTCATCATCGTCCCTGACGACAGCCTTGGAACGGTGACAAAGAAATTCGTTTTGCTCGGATCGAAACGGAACCTCCCTGACGGGCAGATCATCGCGTTGGAAGGGGAGGCGGGCTACCAAGCCCAGACGCTGTCCCCCGGGTTGCACATGGGCCTGTGGCCCTGGCAGTACAGCATCGATTTGATCAAATTCACCCAGATCCCCCAAGGCAAGATCGGCGTGGTCCAAGCCTGCGACGGCAAGCCGCTTCCCAGTGGACGAGTGATCGCGACCGACATCGACTGCAACTACTTCCAAGACGCTTTGGCCTTCCTCAAGGCCGGCGGCGAACGGGGACCGCAAATGAAAGTCATTCCTCCGGGCAGCTACCGCATCAACCCGCTCTTGTTTACGGTGGTATTGCACGACGCGACGGAAATTCCCCAGGGCAAGCTGGGCGTGGTGGAAGCCCACGACGGCAATCCGCTTCCCATCGGACGCGTCATCGCCAAAGGCGTACATTGCGATTCGTTCCAGGACGCCAAGGCGTTCTTTGCCGGAGGCGGCGAGCGTGGCCCCCAGGTCAAGATCATTCCTCCCGGCAACTACCGCATCAACCCTGTGCTATTCGCCGTCAAATTGGAGGATGTGGTCGACATTCCCGAAAACAAGATTGGCGTGGTGACCGTCAAGGAAGGCCAACCCTTGCCCACAGGCGAGATCGCGGGAGGCGAAATTCCCGACCACAACATGTTCCAAGATCCCGACAAATTCATCGCCAATGGCGGCTACAAGGGGCTTCAGGAGCAGGTTCTGTTGGCGGGACGCTACTTCTTGAACCCCCGCTTTGCCACCGTCGAGGTGGTCGAAATGAGCACGGTCCCCATCGCCAATGTCGGGGTGGTGATCGCCTATGTGGGCAAGGAAGGCAAAGACGTCACGGGCGACACGTTCAAGCACGGGAATTTGGTCTCGAAGGGCGACAAAGGCGTTTGGGTCGACCCGCTCGATCCAGGCAAGTACCCCATCAACCCCAATACCCACAAAGTGGTGAACGTGCCCACCGCCAACGTGGTCCTGAACTGGGCCACTGGCAAAACCGAGGCCCATCGCCTGGACGCCAACCTCTCCACCATCACGGTCCGGTCCGCCGACGGCTTTAAATTCAACCTCGACGTCTCGCAGATCATCCACATCCCGCGCAACGACGCTCCCAAGGTGATCGCGCGGTTTGGCGACATGAGCGCGTTGGTCACCCAGGTTTTGGAACCGACCATTGGCAATTACTTCCGCAATGCCGCCCAAGGCAGCGACATCATCGAGTTTTTGAAAAATCGTTCCGCCCGCCAGGACGAGGCTCGCAACGCGATCTCGACCGCATTGAAGGAATACAATGTCGGTGCGGTCGACACCCTGATCGGCGACATCGTGCCGCCCGAGGAATTGATGCGGACCTTGACCGACCGCAAGATCGCCGAACAGGAACGCGTCACCTACGAGACCCAGCGCCAGGCCCAGGGCGTCCGTCAGGAATTGGAACAAGCCAAGGCCCTAGCAGACACCCAGGCGCGCGTGGTGGACGCCGAGCGCAAAGTGACCATCGCCCAATTCGAGGCCAGTGCCAGTGTCAAGTTCGCCGAAGGCAACGCCAAGTCCAAGACGATCAACGCCGAAGCCGACGCCACCGTCTTGCGCACCGTGGGCGAGGCAGAGGGCGCCAAGATCTTGGCGGTGGGCAGCGCCGAAGCCAAGGTCATCGAGCAGAAGGTGCAGTCGATGGAAGCCGGCAACTACGCGGTGGTTCAAGTGGCCGAAGCGCTGGCCAAGGGCAACATCAAGATCGTGCCGGACATCGTCGCCGGGGGAGGCAACGACCCCATGAGTTCGGGATTGACCACTGTATTGTTGGGAAACCTGATCCACAAGGATCTGGTCGCCCGACAAAATTTGGCACCTTAGGGAACATCCCCGCATTGGGGCGGGCGGTTGTGCAGCCAAAGGGTGTCGACCGGCGTGCGGGATCCAGCTTTGGACAGACTGTCTTGAAGCTTGGTTCGGCTATGCTGGCACCAGGAACCCCGCAAGGCCTGGACCGCAAAGGTGTCCTTGGTGGCACTGAGGACAAACAGGCTGACGCTGTCCACCGCCGCGCCGCTAAAGTATCCGTAACCCCCGTGGATGTTCGTGTAGGGGAGGACATTGTTGGCGTCCGACAACCCCCGCACGTGCGGCGCGTAAAGGGTGTCCATCACATACGAGTAGAACACGTTGCGACCCGTGTACTCGATCGACAGGTTTGGGATTTGGAGGGTGTCGGGCCAATAAGGCGTCCCGCTCTGGTAGGCCCCGGTCAAGGAACCACCTTTCCATTGCCCACTTTGGTAGACGCGCGAGCTGTCGATTCCCGATCGCCCTCTCGACCCCATCAACGTTTGGGTCGTCGGACTTAGGATCCAAGATCGGGTTGAATCGAACCGTTGGAGGGAGAGGATCCCCCCAAAAACCGATCGATCGAGTGTTTGCCCCACCAGGTAGGAACGATTCATCCGCTGCCCAGAACCTCCATCGAGGATCGTCACCGGGTCATTGGAACGGATGTACCAAACCGAATCCCCGGAATGGATGGGCCGAAACACCGGAATCCCCCGGCTCAAGCTGTCCATCGTGGAAGTGGTGACGTTCCACCGCGCCAAGGAATCCTGGACAGATTTTGACGAACGGCCCGCGTAATCCGAAAAAGCTGCGTAACCGGACGCTGCCAAGGCAGGAAACAAGGCTTCCATCGGAGCTTGGATCACGGGGTTTTGGGCGAAGATCTTCGGAGTGTAGGTGGTCGCGATCAGGTCGGCGAGTTGCCACTGCACGGGGACGCTGTTCCCCCATTCTGGGGCGGCATCCCAGCGGACATGGGCCTCCATCCGGTATGTGGCCCCCAAAATCGCCTTGGACGCAGATTTTCGAGGAAGCCAAGCGATGGCCAATGGATGCCCCAGATGATAATCGATCGTGTCGGGGGCGCCGGGTCCATCCAG